>CBFGNE010000416.1:0-4478 GCA_965649995.1 uncultured Mucilaginibacter sp. | reverse complement strand
ACGACAACAAATATAATATTCGGCCGAATATTATAGCTATAAAACAACCTAAATTATCAACTAAAAGCGTTTTCGCCGGTCACGTCCATCCCGGTTATTAGCAAATGAATGTCGTGCGTGCCTTCATACGTAATTACCGACTCAAGATTCATCATATGGCGCATAATAGGATACTCGCCGGTAATACCCATCCCACCAAGCATTTGGCGTGCCTCACGGGCTATATTAATGGCAATTTCCACGCTGTTGCGTTTAGCCATGGATATTTGCGCAGGGGTTGCGCTGTTCTCATTCTTTAGGGTTGCCAAACGCCAAACCAGCAGTTGCCCTTTGGTTATTTCGGTGATCATTTCGGCAAGTTTTTTTTGCTGTAGCTGAAAACCTGCTATCGGCCTGCCGAATTGTACACGCTCTTTAGCGTATCGTAAGGCAGTATCGTAGCAATCCATAGCAGCACCCAGTGCGCCCCAGGCAATGCCGTAGCGCGCCTGGTTAAGGCATCCCAGCGGGCCTTTTAAGCCGCTCACGTTGGGTAAAAGATTTTCCTTTGGAACTTTTACGTTATCAAACACCAGTTCGCCGGTGGCGGACGCGCGCAGGCTCCATCTGTTATGTGTTTGGGGCGTGCTAAAGCCTTCCATACCGCGCTCTACAATTAGCCCGCGTATTTTCCCTTCCTCATCTTTTGCCCACACAATGGCGATATCTGCAAAAGGGGAGTTGGAGATCCACATTTTGGCGCCGTTTAATAAATAGTGGTCGCCTTTGTCTTTTATATTGGTAACCATACCGCTTGGGTTGCTGCCATGGTCGGGCTCCGTGAGGCCAAAGCAGCCCATTAGTTCGCCGGAGGCAAGTTTTGGCAGGTATTTATGCTTTTGTTCTTCGGAGCCATAGGCATTAATGGGGTACATTACCAATGAGCCCTGTACCGATGCGGTAGATCTGATGCCCGAGTCGCCACGCTCTATTTCCTGCATAATGATGCCATAAGCCATATAATCCAGCCCCATGCCGCCATATTCCACAGGGATGGTAGGGCCAAAGGCACCAATCTCGGCAAGGCCTTTTAAAAGCTGTTTCGGGAACTCGGCTTTTTGGGCATAATCCTCAATTATGGGGCTCACTTCTTTCTTCACCCAATCGCGCACGCTTTGGCGGATGAGTTTGTGTTCCTCCGATAAAAGATCGTCTATCTGGTAGTAATCCGGGGCTTCGTACAGGTCGGTTTTGGCCATGGTAATGTGTATTGGTTGGCCAAATATAGACAGGATTTAGCGATTAAAGGATTTGAAAATCGTTGTTTTTGATAGGATAGAGGCACTTTATTGCAAAAAGCAGGTTTAAACGATTTAAACATAGTTTTTGAGCGAAATTATTTTTTTAGTGATTTAGAAATGGCTGCGGGGGACATCGGATTTGCCGTTGCGGACTAAGTGTAAACCCATACCAGGATTAATCATTAATCAGCATAAACCTATTTCAGGACGAGGCAAACTGTACGAATCGTACAGTTCGTACAGTTTCGTACAACCCCGACCAGTTTCGTACACTTTCGTACACTTTCGTACACTTTCGTACAGTTTCGTACAGCAAAAGTGCGGTTTGCAAAAATCGGCGTTTTTCGGAGGTTTTTCGGTGTTTTTCTGTGGTTTTCGGGGGGCATCCCGCCAATTCCAATTACTTTAAAAAAGTGGATTTTGGGGCGGTCTCCGGTTGTTGGTTGGCAGGTTCCGAAACACTAAATAACCCGTCAATAATTCCCCTTAGGCCATAACCATTTTCCGGGAGCCGGAACAAAGCCGTGCCCTCAAAATAGCCCGGTGGTGGTGGCCGCTGGAATTTGGTCATCCTAAAATTTGCGCTGCTTGCCTTTGCGGATGACGCCTTGCCGGAAACAAAACGCACGCTCTGCATCTTTGTATTAAACGGGTTTTTGTTAAATAATCCATTACTTTTGGCTTATGGTAAAAGTAGCTTTACAAGGTGCCGAGTTTTTTGCTTACCACGGATTTTATCCGGAGGAGCAACTTTTGGGTACCCGTTTTGTGGTAGATATTGAGGTGGTATTTGAGAACGCCTACGATTTTAACGATGATAAAATTGGCAACACGGTGAATTATGAGGAACTATACCTCATCGCCAAAACCGAGATGCTGCATACCCGCAAGCTCATCGAAACGGTAGCGCAGGGCATAATCGACGGCATTGCCGGCAAGTACGAATACGTAAAAGTAGCCTCAGTTACCATAAAAAAGGCGCACCCGGCCTTGGGTGGCCCGGTGCAGAACTCGGTAGTTACCATTAGTTATAACAAAGATAAAGTAAAGCATGGCCTTTAATAAAATAAACGCGGAAAGCCTTGCCGCTATAACCGCAATTGTTGGCGCTGATGCTGTTTTAACCAGCGAGGCAGTCATGGGAGATTACAGCCACGACGAAACCGAAGACCTGGTTTATTACCCCGAGGTTGTTGCGAAACCAAAGGATACCCAAGAAGTGGCTGCCCTAATGCGCTTTTGCAACGAGCACCTGATCCCTGTAACCCCGCGTGGGGCCGGTACTGGCTTGGCTGGCGGCGCACTGGCCATCAACGGAGGGTTGATGATATCTATGGAGCGCTTTAACAAGGTGTTGGATATAGACGAGCAAAACCTGCAGGCTACCGTAGAGCCCGGTGTCATTACCGAGGTTTTTATGAACACTGTTGCCGAAAAAGGTTTACTATACCCCGTGGATCCGGCCAGTAAGGGCAGCTGTTTTATCGGCGGCAATGTGGCCAACTGCAGCGGCGGGCCAAGGGTGGTGAAATACGGCACCATCCGCGAGTATGTGCTGAACATGGAAGCGGTGCTGCCCAACGGCGAAATTATCTGGACGGGCGCCAACACCCTCAAATACGCATCGGGCTATAATTTAACCCAGTTGCTGATAGGCAGCGAGGGTACTTTAGCCATTGTTACCAAAATTGTGGTGAAGCTGATACCCAGGCCAACGCTGGATGCTTTGATGCTGGCATCATTTAACTCTAACGAGGATGCCTGCGCTGCTGTGTCGGCAATATTCAGGGCAGGGGTGGTGCCTTCCGCACTGGAGTTTATGGAGCGCAAGGGGATTGAATGGGTGATAGAACACGATGGGCTAACCTTCGACCTGCAGGATGGGGCAGAGGCCTTTTTGCTGATTGAAGCAGATGGCACCAACCAGGATGTAATATTTGCCGACTGCGAAAAGATAAACGAGGTTTTAGAGGCCCATAATTGCCGCGACGTATTGTTTGCCGATACCGCGGCACAAAAAGAAGAGATCTGGCGTATCCGCCGCACCATGGCGGTATCGGTAAAATCAAATTCGATATACAAGGAGGAAGACACCGTGGTGCCACGTGCAGCATTGCCAAAGCTTATCAACGGTATAAAGGAGATAGGCAGCAGATATGGCTTTGCTTCGGTTTGCTATGGACACTGTGGCGATGGCAACCTGCATGTAAACATCATTAAAGCGGGTATGAGCGATGCCGACTGGAACAATAAACTAAAAGCCGGTATTACCGAAATATTTGAACTAACCGTAAGCCTGGGCGGCACCATCTCGGGTGAGCATGGCATCGGTGTGGTGCAAAAGGAGTTTATGCCGCTGAAGTATACGCCGATGCATTTTGCGCTGTGGAAGGGGATAAAAGCGGTGTTTGACCCGAATGGGATATTGAATCCGGGGAAGATATTTTAGATGTGCTTCACTACAAAGTCATTGCGAGGTACGAAGACAACCGACCGAAGGGAGCTCATTAATACCTTGAAGAAAAAATCAAAATATTAATAATCTGTACGCAGGCAGAGCCGCAATGCAAATCGCACTGAATTAAACACCTCAATGACGTTGTGGAGAGCAAGTCCGCTCTGTCAGTTCGCCCTGCATTAACCACGCCGTCATTGCTGAGTATCCACCAAGGGCGCCCTGAAAAAAAATGTTATGACGTTTGGGTGGCACCATTTGTTGTTGTGCTTCGTTAGGTGAGGCAAAAGATTATTTAAAGCCTGTGGATGTCACTTTTCTTTGGCAGCAAAGAAAAGTAACCAAAAGAAACTGCCGGCTGCGCCCTGTTCTATGAAAGGCAGTGCTTTAGCAGGTTCTGTGGTTGCCGAACAGGACAAGGCCGGTTTTTGTGTTCTCCGGCGGGTACTGTGAGTAATAAAAAAGGTATTGATAATCAAATATTTAATTTCACGTCATTATAAGGTACGAAGCAATCTCTACAAAGGCAGAGCCGCCCTGCAAGCCCCCTCTGCATTAGCCACCACGCACTGGCGTTGCAGAGAGCAAAGCCCCTCTGCACGTTCGCCCTGCTAACCGGGAGGTTGCTTCGTACCTCGCAATGACGCGTGGAGAGCAGAGCGGCTCTGAATTAACCACCCCAATGACGGTGAGAGCAGCTCCGTTCTGCAAGTTCACTATGCATTAGCCACCCGCCATTGGGT
>CBFGNE010000415.1:0-4483 GCA_965649995.1 uncultured Mucilaginibacter sp. | reverse complement strand
CGTTAAGTCGTTTTGTTTCCAGGATAGCCCGCGCCGTGCGCACTCTATTGCAGCACAAGGCGGTATAAATGCAGCAAAAAATTACCAAAACGACGGCGACAGCGTTTACCGTTTGTTTTACGATACCATTAAAGGCGGAGACTACCGTGCCCGCGAAGGCAACGTGTACCGCCTGGCAGAGGTATCGGTAAATATTATAGACCAGTGCGTGGCACAGGGCGTACCCTTTGCCCGCGAATACGGCGGCTTGCTGGATAACCGTTCTTTTGGTGGTTCGCAGGTATCGCGTACGTTTTACGCACGTGGCCAAACAGGGCAGCAATTGTTATTAGGCGCTTACTCGGCCCTAAACCGCCAGATCCATTTAGGGAAGGTGAAAATGTACACCCGTACCGAAATGCTGGATGTTGTTTTGGTTGACGGCCAGGCAAAGGGTATTGTTACCCGTAACCTAAAAACAGGCGAGATTGAAACGCATGCAGGCCACGCGGTGTTGTTGGCAACAGGCGGTTACGGTAACGTATTCTACCTATCTACCAATGCCATTGGCAGCAATGTAACGGCAGCATGGCGCGCACACAAACGTGGTGCATTCTTTGCCAACCCTTGCTATACGCAAATACACCCAACCTGTATCCCGGTTACCGGCGACCACCAGAGCAAGCTTACGCTGATGTCGGAGTCGTTACGTAACGATGGGCGCGTTTGGGCACCAAAAACGGTAGAGGTTGCTAAAAAACTTCAAACAAAAGAAATTACTGCCGCACAGGTTAAAGAAGAAGACAGGGATTACTTCTTAGAACGTAAATACCCGTCATTCGGTAACCTGGTGCCGCGCGATGTGGCATCGCGTAACGCCAAAGAAATGAGCGACGAGGGCCGTGGTGTTGGTACTACCGGCTTAGCCGTTTATCTTGATTTTGCGGAAGCTATACAACGCCTTGGCGAAGATACCGTACGTGCGAAATATGGTAACCTGTTTGATATGTACTATCAAATTACCGACGAGAACCCGTACAAACAACCTATGCGCATTTACCCGGCGGTACACTATACCATGGGCGGGCTTTGGGTTGATTATAACTTAAGCACCAACGTACCGGGCCTTTATGCCATGGGCGAGTGTAACTTTAGCGACCACGGTGCAAACCGCCTGGGTGCATCTGCACTGATGCAGGGTTTATCTGATGGTTACTTTGTTATCCCATACACCCTGGGCGATTACCTTGCTACCATCGGCCCAAAACCGGTTGATAAAAACCACCCGGCTTTCGAAAAAACCAAACAGGAAGTTATTGCCTACAACAACAAACTGCTTGCGCTAAAAGGCAACAAAACAGTGGTGGAATACCACCGCGAACTTGGCCACATTATGTGGGAATATTGCGGCATGGCACGTACCGAAGAAGGGTTGACACATGCAAAGGCTTTGATAAAAGCTTTGAAAGCCGATTTCTGGAAGAATGCGATAGTAACAGGCGAAAACGATGAGGTGAACGCCGCGCTGGAAAGAGCCGGCCGCGTAGCCGACTTTATAGAACTGGGCGAACTGATGGTAACCGACGCTTTAGCGCGCCGCGAATCATGCGGTGGCCACTTCCGTTTAGAATCGCAAACACCGGAAGGCGAAGCGCTGAGGGATGACGATAACTTCGCATTCGTATCGGCATGGGAGTTTAAAGGCGAGGACCAGGAGGAAGAATTGCACAAAGAAGAGTTAATCTTTGAGAACGTTAAGTTATCACAACGAAGCTATAAATAAGATGTGAGATTTGAGATATGAGATTTGAGACCGAAACTGGTTTTATTTAATCTCACATCTCATATCTCATATCTCAAATCCAATGAGATGCACAATCTGAAGGAATTAAAGATATGGAACAAGGCAATAGACCTTGCCGTAGATGTATATAAAGTAACATCAACTTACCCTTCAGACGAGCGTTTCGGCTTGACGAGCCAGTTACGCCGTGCAGCTGTTTCTATCCCTTCGAATATTTCGGAAGGTGCAGGGCGAAACTCAAATAAAGAGTTTTGCCATTTTTTGGGCATAGCAAACGGATCTTCGTACGAGGTGCAAACGCAACTGATTATCTCAAACAAATTGAGTTTATTAAATGAGGATATTCTGGGTGATTTATTAAAGCAGATTGATGAACTGCAGAAGATGAATTACTCATTTCAACAAAAGCTAAGTAAATAGACGTAAGATTTTAGATATGTGACGAGACTGCAAAAGTCCTAATCTCATATCTCATATCTCACATCTCAAATCTAAAAGAAATGAGCGGAAACATGAATCTGACGCTGAAAGTATGGCGCCAAAAAAATTCACAAACGGCAGGTAAATTTGTTACCTATAAGGCAGAAGGTATTTCTGAGGATATGTCGTTCCTGGAAATGCTGGATGTGGTGAACGAAAGCCTTACCAAAAAGAACGAAGAGCCTATTTATTTCGACCACGATTGCCGTGAAGGGATCTGCGGGTCGTGCTCTTTATATATTAACGGCCATCCGCATGGGCCAAAAAAGGCAATTACTACCTGCCAGCTGCACATGCGTACGTTTAAAGATGGCGAAACCATCACTATCGAGCCATGGCGCTCGGCGGCTTTCCCGGTAATTAAGGATTTGGGTACAGACCGTTCGGCGTTCGACAGGATTCAACAAGCCGGTGGCTTCATCTCGGTTAATACCGGTGGTGCGCAGGATGCTAACGCAATACTGATCCCTAAAGTGGTTGCTGATGAGGCTTTCAACTCTGCTACCTGTATTGGTTGCGGCGCTTGCGTTGCAGCATGTAAAAATGCATCGGCCATGTTGTTTGTATCTGCAAAAATTACCCAGTTGGGTTTATTGCCGCAAGGCCAGCCCGAGCGTTACAGCCGTGTACAAGCCATGGTTGCCCAAATGGACGAAGAAGGCTTTGGTAACTGTACCAATACCGGCGCCTGCGAAGCAGAATGCCCTAAAGAGATCACCCTGATGAACATCGGCCGGATGAATAACGATTACTACAGCGCTAAACTATTCCGCGAAGAAGGCGTGCATGACCATGCCGGCGGGGAATAATTTTAGGAGAATATTAATTAAACAAAAATCCCCGGGTGCATTGCAGCCGGGGATTTTTGTTTATTAACCACGTTGTCATATCGAACCGAGGTACGAGGGAGATATCTTGTTGGATATGCTGAGCGGATTTGCATAGTGGCTTTGCATATCTAACAAGATTTTTCACTGCGTTCAATAGATAGTTTCTCGTCGCTGCGCGTCCGTCGGAATGACAGCGGAAATTATAGGGCTTACGCCTTCTTCACCGCTGCAACCAACTCAGGAATAGGTGGCACTTTTTCAAATGCCTGCACCAAATGCCCGTCTTTACCGTAGATGGCAATATAAGGCGTGGTTTTCATCTGGTAATATTTTTGTACCGTATAGGTATACCCTTCGGTACCCAGCGTAAAGTTCTTGTAAGCCGACAATCCAAAATCTTCATTAAAGGTCTTCACCATCCGGATATCGGTAAAGGTGATCATCACCACCTGGATATCCTTAAAGCTTTTCATCACCGGCTTCATATCATAAATAAGCTTTTGGCAATGGCTGCAATCCGGCGCGAAATAAATGAGCATTACAGGCTTATCCTTTTTCAGGTCGGCAGGGGTGGTCCAGGTGTTATCCAGTTTTAGCATTTTGTAAGGCGCAATTACCGGGGGCTGGGCTTTTGAGCATCCTGCGGCGATGAGCAGGGTAATGGCGAATAGTAATTTCTTCATTTTTAAGTTAAGCGAAACAGGGGGTTAAATTATTAAGCTTCCAGCATTTCTAACTGCCAGGCAATATGTTCTTCTGTTACAGGGAATAACGCATTATTGCGTATTGTATGATGCACCGCATCAAATATTTGCATATAGTCGCCTTTATCTGAGGGAATCTTCCCGGTGCTCTTTACATTATCCACGTCAACGGTGGTGAACGTTCCTTCGCTGCCTTCGGGTTCTATGCCATAACCAGTATCGGTTGGCATCATGCCTTTATCCAATTGGGCCTCCTGAACGTCGGTACGGGCCTTTACAAAACTGCCTAAGGTACCGTTCACAATAAAGCCGGGCTGCTCCTGGGCTATAAGCAGGCCCGAAGTTAAAAATACATTTAACTGGTTAGGGAAAGTTAAATGGAAATGGAAATAATCAGGCACTTCCGAACCTTCGCGATAAATGCCGGTAGTTTTATGGAACGACAAGGGCCGGCCAAATAAAGCGATAGCATTATCAACCAAATGTGCGCCAAGGTCATACACCAGGCCGTTGGCCGGAGTTTCTTTGGTTTCTTTAAATGCTTTTGCATTTATCTGCATTTTATAACGGTCTAAACGAAAGATCACCTCCTGCAAGGTACCCAAACGGCCGCTTTCTATCATCTTTTTAGTCGATATAAATCCACTATCGTACCGGCGGTTTTGGTAGATCATTACATGCTTGCC
>CBFGNE010000414.1:0-4486 GCA_965649995.1 uncultured Mucilaginibacter sp. | reverse complement strand
TTTACTATCCAGGTATCATTCTTGCCGTCGCCGTTTGGCGACAGGATGTTGTTGGCCACAACAGGGCCGCCAATATTGTCGGGGGCCAAGCCAATGGTTTTAATGCTTGTCATCATACGGCTGGCATTAGCACTGGTAGTTAGGTTAGCTGCGATATGGGCGCCAAGGTTGTAAAGTTCGATTCCCGCTGTGCCGTTGTATTCAATAACCACCGCCCGGTAGGTTGTTGATGGGTTGAGTCCAAACAGGTTTACAGTGTTGCCCGTACCGTTGTAGACGCAATACCAGCCGTTAGTGCCTACCTGTGTGCCCAAACCGAAAGTATTATTGGCACTGTAGGTATTACCGTGAACAATGCTAAGCGCGCCGCTTGTGCCTTTACGCACAAACACCGCACGCGCAGTGCCATTGCTGTTTACCCAACTAAGGGTAGTGGTTGTAGCCGTTGTATTACTAAATGCTAATCCCGTTGCGTAGCCTGTTGGCGCCGTTAATGGGGTGGTTACGTTTGCAGGTGTAATGCTTGATGTGATGTACTGCGGTGCCGATAAAATTCCATTATATTCTATAACCGCTGCGCGGTAGGTTTGGGCGCTGGCTAAACCTACAACATTAACTGTTGTACCTGTACCATTATAAATACAATACCAGCCACTGCTGCCTATTTGGCTGCCCGCTGTGAATTTAGCTTTAGCAGAATAGAGTATGTTTGCAGGCAACGGTGTACCGCTGTTGCCTTTATACAAAAAGACTGAACGCCCCACACCGCTGCCATTGACCCAGTTTACAGTAGTGGTAATGCCCGTGGTATTAATGAATACTATATTTTTTGCCTGTGTATTCAATCCCACCGTAGTTACGGTGGCTGCCGCTCCCGGGGCAATATACTTTTGCGCACCATAATTGCCGTTATACTCTATTACCGCAGCAATGTAGGTGGTACCTTGCGTAAGCCCGGTAATATTTACCGCCGAGCCGCTGCCGTTATAAACGCAATACCAGCCCGCCGCGGCCTGCGCTCCTGATGAAAACACCGTGTTGGCGGCGTAGGCGGTACCATCGTCCGGTACCGGCCTCCCGTGGTCGGCTTGTTTAATAAATACCGCACGCATAGCGCCCCCCCCATTAAGCCAACTTAGCGTGGTAGTGGTGGTGGTTGTATTGTTAAATATTAAATCACGTGCTGGGTTAAGCGGCGCTTTAGTTGGTGGAATGTATGCGAAAGCGTAAGCGGCACCGAGCGGAAGCGCCTGGGGGGCTGATGATGGCATTGTACTATTGTCTGTGGGGTCGCCGATAAAGGCAGTAGTACCATCGGCACTTATTCCTACAGAAGATGCGGGATACGTTTTGCCGATGACAGTTTGTTTAACGTAGGTGCCATTGGTTAAGGTGTAGGCCACCAAGCCATTTTTTGAGAATACTATAGTTTTTGCATCAGCACTCATAGATGCAGCTCCTTCGCCGGGAATAGTAGTAGCAAGCGCAAAATTGGCTGTTCTATTATCACGGGTAAATACTTTGGTATTATCATACAATAAGGTATTACCATCGGCGCTAAGCGCTACCGCTATGCGGGCCTCGGGCATGGTTTGCTGCAATACCCATGTGGTTTTTGTTGTGCGGTTATAGATATTGGTTTGCCCAGGTATATAGGTACCTCCCGGTTCTCCGGGTATTGCTACTACAGCTGTTTTTCCATCGGCGCTTATTGCTACCCTTGCGGCAACATAAGATGCCCAATTAGCTGGGTATATTCCGCCACCCCTGCTTTGGTCTACACCAGGAAGGGTAAGTTGTTCCCATCCATTTGCTGTACGCATATACATAAAAGCAGTACCTGACCAGTAATGGGCTCCGGATACAACGCTATTCCCATCGGCCGATATGCCAACGTTTGCCCCGTTTGTAAAGCCGTGCGCCCGCCAACTCCCATTTACACGGGTATATACAGTAACAAATCCGCCGAAATCTATTTTTGAGCCCGATATAGCCGTATTGCCATCAGCACTCATCGCTACCGAAGTAATATTCATTCCATCTAATCCTCTCCTTGGGCCATCTTGCACCCATATCCCGTTGCTCCGAGTGTAAAACAATACGCCCCCTCCGGCTAACACACTTACAGGCTGCCCTGTACCAACAATGGCCGAATTACCATCCGCGCTAACGGCCACTGATAAGCCTTGCCTTACCTTTACATCGTTACTTTGGTCTGTTTGTGGGAAAAAAAAGGTACTGTCGACCAATTTTCCGCCTTGCTGGGTGTTGGGGAACGGTGTTTCGGTAACGGTAAAATTACCTCTCGTAGCGTAACTGCCATTGGCAATAACCCTCACTTTACCGCTGGAGGCACCCGGCATTACCATGGCCAATATTGCCGTGCTTTCTTTGGAGATCACGATAGCCGGCACACCGCCTATCTTTACAGAATACACATCCTGTAGGTCGACCCCTTTTATTGTGACCAAAGTGCCAACCGGCCCTGCTGCGGGAGTAAATGAAGTGATAGTAGCAGAAAAGGATGTAATTACGCTAACGCAAATCAACATAATTGTTAAAACCAGGCTTTTACTAAAATGGCTAAAACGATTAGGGAATAAAACTGCGGGGGTTATCAAGGCTCTCATCATATAGTATTTTATGTTAGGTGCTAAAAAATATCTATAAAATGTAGCCCTCTTTTGAGGCTTAAATTATTGATAAGGATTTAAGGGGCTGTATGATAAATTAAATATGTATCAGATGCTTATTCCTCCAAATATATATGTTAAACCTCATTTTGAGAAAAAAAGCAATAAATTAATTTGGAGAGTAAAAATACCCGAAATATTATATTAACATCTAATAATCAGCTTATTAACAAAAATCAACCTGCCGGGCATTGCAGGTTGATTTTTATTTGATAAGACGCGTTGAAATATTATTTATCTCTTACTACTGTAAAAAAGCCTTTCAGTAACGATGAGTTACCCAGATCGATGGTGTAATAGTAAGTACCCTCCTTCAGCACATCGCCGCGGTAAGTGCCCGCCCAATCGTTAGCATAGCCTTTTTTGCTGAACACTACGTTGCCGCCTGCATCAACCACGCTTACGGTGTTATTAGGGTGGAACTCGAGGTTATTTACTATCCAGGTATCATTCTTGCCGTCGCCGTTTGGCGACAGGATGTTGTTGGGCACAACAGGGCCGCCAATATTGTCGGGCGCTATACCCATTTTATTGACGCTTGCCATCATCAGCCCCGCTGCTGCCGGGGTAGTTACGTTTATCTGGTTATACCTGCTCAGGTTGTATCCCTCGGTGCCCGCGGCGCCATTGTATTCTAATACAATGGTACGGTAAGTGGTTGATGCACTTAAACCCGTAATGTTAACCGTATTGCCGGTGCCGTTATAAATACAGTACCAGCCATTAGTGCCCACCTGCGTGGCCAGCCCGAAGCTGCTGTTGGCGCTATAGGTAGTGCCTTGTACAACAGCAGGCGCGCCGGTGCTTCCAGCCTTCAGGAATACTGCGCGCGCGGCACCGTTGCTGCTCGTCCACGTTAGTGTTGTTGAGGTTGCAGTTGTATTGCTGAACGCCAGGTTTGCCGCATACCCTGTTGGCGCTGTTACAGGCGTAACTACACTCGCGATAGATTCGGATACTTCAGCTACCCGTATTACCCTTGGCGCCTGTATGCTGCCGTTATAATCATAAACAATGGCCAGGTAACGTTGGCCGCCTGTTAAGCCGGTGATGTTTACGCTGCTGCCTGTACCGTTGTAAACGCAATACCAGCCGTTTGCCTGGTTGCCCGAACCATATTTTGTATTAGGCGAATAGTACATATCTGATGGGCCGGCCCCGCCGCCGTAATTCGTTGCCAGCATAAATACCATGCGCCCAACGCCGCTGCCGTTTGTCCAGCTTAGGGTGGCGGTTGTGCCTGTGGTGTTGCTAAACGCCACGTTTGTTGCCCTGATATTTAAATCGTCGGTTGTAAACTTACCTGTGGCCCCGGCAGTGGCATATTTTTCCGCACCATATTTGCCGTTGTACTCTACAATAGCCACAATGTACGGACTACTCGGGTTAAGCCCGGTAATCTCGATATTAGTGTTAGACAAATGGTTTCCACTATAAACGCAATACCAGCCTGCGCCGGCCGGGCTGCCCTGGCCAAATGCCTTATTAGCGGTGTAGGTAGAACCATTAACTATTGTAGGGAAACCTGTGCTGCCCTGTTTAATAAATACGGCCTGCATTGCACCGCCGCCGTTTGTCCAGCGTACCGCCTGGCTGGTGGCACCAAGATTAGTGAAGTTTATTGCGGTTGCAACACCGGTAGGGGTAACAACCGGCGTACCCGTGCCCAGCCCGTAAACCGCGCCAATTGGGGAAGGACCTGCTAAGTTACCCTCCCAATCATAATATTTTTGGCTCGGGAATACGGAAGTATCCTGCGGGTTACCGGCGAAGCCGGAAGCACCATCGGCACT
>CBFGNE010000413.1:0-4488 GCA_965649995.1 uncultured Mucilaginibacter sp. | reverse complement strand
CTGCAGTACAACCAAAAACTTGCCTACCGAGATTCGCTGCTGTACGCGGGCGAGGTTATCCTTGGCTGTTTTAAGGATAAGGACACCATTATGCTGAGCAAGGTTACCATGCTGATGATCACCATGAGCGATAATACCGCCAGCTTGTGGCTGCAAAAACTGGTTACAGGTACCTATATCAATAACTGGCTGGATGCAAACGGCTTTAAAAGCATGCGGGTAAACTCGCGCACGCCCGGCCGCGAAGCTATGCGCAAAATATATGGCTGGGGCGTAACTACGCCTTACGAAATGTGCAAACTGTTTACCATGGTGCGCAACGGCCAGGTGGTAAGCACGGCAGCAAGCGAGCGCATGAGCCGCACCCTTAACCGCATTTATTGGGATAACACCGCGCTTTCGCAGATACCCCCTTACATACAATGCCTTAGTAAACAGGGCGCGGTCGATGAAAGTCGGTCGGAAACGGTTTTAGTACACGCCCCGCATGGCGATTACGTTTTCTCCGTCATCACCAAAAACAATAAAGACCAAAGTTGGACACCCAACAACGAAGCCTATGTGCTTATCCGCAAGGTATCTGCTTTGTTATGGCATTATTACGAACCTAAAGACGAGTGGAAACCAGCTCCCGGCATCGAAAAATATATGCTGAACGAATAGTTACGTCAGCAACGCAAGCAAGCCTTCCACGTCCAACCGGCGGGTGTACATGGTTAAATTGCCATGTTCGTCGGTTGGCCATTTATCTTTTGGGCGGTCCCAGTATAGTTCTACGCCATTGCCGTCGGGGTCGTCTAAATATAAAGCTTCCGACACGCCATGGTCTGATGCGCCCGTTAGCGGGTATTTGGCATCTAGCAGCCTTTGTAATATCGCCGCCAGGTCTTTTCGTTCAGGATATAAAATAGCGGTATGGTACAGCCCCGGTGCATATTCGGGTGCGGGCGAAGCGCCCTTGCTATGCCAGGTGTTTAACCCGATATGGTGATGATAACCGCCGGCGGAGATAAAGGCTGCCTGGTCGCCGTACATGGTTACCAGCTCGAAACCCAGTAAACCGCTATAAAAAGCCAGCGACTTTTGTATGTCGCTTACCTTTAAATGCACATGCCCAATGCGCGTTTGTGCGGGTATTTTATAATCGCTCATGTCTTCGTTGTTGTAAGGTTGTAAAGTTACAAGGTTGTAAGGTTTGTTTTGTTGAGAGTAAGTAAAATTACGTGTTTAAACATTTAATTTGCCGATTCAAACATTTCAACCTTCTAACCTTCCAACAAATAAACTTACCTTTGCGGCATGATCATCAAATCGGCCGATTTTATTTGCAGTAATACCCAAATATCCAGGTTGCCTATACCTATTAAGCCGGAGTTTGCTTTTATAGGGCGCTCCAACGTTGGGAAATCATCTTTGATAAACATGCTGGTGCAAAAAAAAGGGCTTGCAAAAACATCGCAAACACCGGGTAAAACCCAGCTGATTAATCATTTTTTGGTGAACGAATTGTGGTATATCGTCGATTTGCCGGGGTATGGCTATGCCAAAATTTCAAAAAGCAAGAAAGAAGACTGGAACAAATTTATCCGCAGCTATTTGGATAAGCGCGAAAGCCTGCAATGCGTAATGGTATTGATAGACAGCCGCCTGGAACCGCAAAAAATTGACCTGGAGTTTTGCAGCTGGCTTGGCGAAAAGGGTTTGCCGTTTGTG
Organism: uncultured Mucilaginibacter sp.; assembly: GCA_965649995.1. Classification (GTDB taxonomy): domain Bacteria; phylum Bacteroidota; class Bacteroidia; order Sphingobacteriales; family Sphingobacteriaceae; genus Mucilaginibacter. Next base: position 2,775 of record CBFGNE010000413.1, on the reverse strand, counting down.
CTGGTATTTACAAAAGCCGATAAGCAAAGCAGCATAAAGACCGACCAGAACATTGCCAAATTCCGCAAAGCGATACTGTCCACGTTTGAAGAGGCACCGCAGCATTTTGTAACCTCATCAGAAACCCTGCTGGGCCGCGACGGGCTGTTGGAATTTATAGATGGTATAAACCGCCAGTTTACGCCGCCGCCGTTTGATGAGGAATACTATAAGAGTTAAAAAAGATAATATCGAACACCGAATTTCGAATTCAGAATTGCGAAGTAAAAGAAACTTCATCATTCAGCGTTTAAAATTCGATATTCGGCATTCAAATAACAATGAAAAAATACCTTTCTCTAGTAACTTTTACTCATACCATATTTGCTATGCCATTTGCCTTTATCGGCTTTTTTTTGGCTGTGACTACTACCGACTACAAGTTCGAATGGCCAAAGCTGGCCATGATGCTGCTTTGCATGGTGTTTGCACGCAACTCGGCAATGGCCTTTAACCGCTACCTGGATAGGAACATCGATGCCAAAAACCCGCGCACCAAACAGCGCGATATCCCGGCAGGCAGGATTAGCCCGGCGGCTGCGCTTACATTTACCTTAACAAACTGTGCACTGTTTATTTTAACCACCTGGTTTATAAACCCGCTGTGTTTTTACTTATCGCCAATTGCACTTTTGGTGGTATTAGGCTACAGTGCTACCAAACGTTTTACTGCACTTTGCCACATGGTTTTGGGCCTGGGTTTATCATTGGCACCTATAGGGGCATATTTGGTTGTTACTGGCCAATTCGATTTAACGCCCATTTTCTTCTCTTTGTCGGTATTGTTTTGGGTAAGCGGGTTTGATATTATATACGCATTGCAAGACGAAGATTTTGACAAGAATGAAAACCTGCACTCTATCCCCGCCTGGCTGGGCAAGGTAAATGCGCTAAGGCTTTCTACTGTACTGCATGTGTTTTCAGCAGCATTTATTACAATGCCTGTATTTTCCTCCAACGTTGGCTTGCTTTATTATATCGGTATCGCCTTTTTCTGCGCCATGCTTATTTACCAGCACCTGCTGGTGAAGCCAAACGACCTAAGCCGTGTAAACATCGCCTTTATGACTACCAATGGCATTGCCAGCGTAGTTTTTGCGGCCTTCTTTTTGATGGATAGGGTATGGATGCGCTAACATCGGCACAACTCGCAGCATTCCGCAAAGGCATGGAACCCTATGTGGTTTTCAACGAGGCTGAATGGATCGTATTTATCCAGCACATCAGCTTACAAACTTTTAAAAAGAAACAGCACTTTGCCGAAGCCGGTAAAGTATGCGCCCATGTGGGTTTTGTGCTAAAGGGATCGGTACGTTATTATCATATTAAAGATGGTGCGGATATTACCAATTACTTTAGTTTTGAGAATGACTATGTAAGTAGCTACTCCAGCTTCCTCACCGGCGAACCGGCGCTTAATTATATTGAGGCGTTGGAACCCAGCCAGATCATCGTCATCAGCAGGAAAAACATGGACGTGATGCTAAACAACCCCATGCTGGCCTACAAAATGGAACGCTTTGGCAGATTGATAGCCGAGCATTACCTCATTTGTTACGAAGACCGGGTTTTGTCCTTTGTTACCCAAACGCCCGAAGAACGCTACCTCAAACTCCTGGAGAACGGCCGCGATATTTTACGCAGGATGCCTCAACACTACATCGCCAATTTTTTAGGGATCACGCCTGTATCGCTATCGAGGATACGGAAAAGGATATTGGTGGAGCATAAATAGATTGTCTATAACCTGCCTCAAGACCTCTCGGGAACAAATCCGAATCGAAAATCCGAATTTCGAAATTCCCAAATCCTTATCTTTTGTTAACGCTTTGAGTAACACCGTTGCTCTACATTTGTATCATACTTGGAAATAACAAAAGCATGATACACACCATATTAGGAGCAGGCGGACCGGTAGCCAATGCATTAACCCGCGAGTTAGAAAACCATAACCAAACCATCCGCCTAATAAGCAGGCGCGAGATAAAACCCGGCAAAAACACCACCTGGAAAAAAGCCGATCTATTGAAATTGGATGAGTTGCGCGAAGCGGCGAAAGGCTCAACTATTATTTACCTCTGCGCAGGTATTGTGTACGATGCTGAAGTTTGGAAAGAACAATGGCCGGTTATCATTAAAAATGTAATAGCGGTTGCCAAAGAGAACAATGCCCGGCTCATCTTTTTTGATAATGTTTACATGTATGGCCTGGTAAATGGCCCCATGAAAGAAGATACCTCCTACAACCCTATCAGCGAAAAGGGCAAAGTGCGCGTAGGTGTTGCCAATGCCATTATGAATGAGGTGAAGGCAGGTATTCTACAAGCCAGCATAGCCCGTGCCCCCGATTTTTATGGCACCGACAGCACAAACAGTTTTTTTGATATGATGGTGCTGGCCAAATACGCCAAAAAAGAAATGGCGCAATGGATAGGCGATGCCAACAAAAAGCACTGCTTTATTTATATTGACGATGCCGGCAAAGCGATGTATCTGCTTGGCCAAAACCCAGAGAGCGATAACCAAATATGGCACCTGCCAACTGCACCCGCGCTTACCGGTAAACAGTTTATAGAAATGGCGGCGGGTATCTACAACACAAAAGCAAGCTACTTTAGCCTGAAGAAATGGATGCTTTGGGTGATAGGCAGGTTTATGAAAGTAGTGGCCGGCACGGTAGAAATGTATTACCAATACGACCGTGATTATATATTCGATTCGGGTAAGTTCGAGAAG
>CBFGNE010000412.1:0-4500 GCA_965649995.1 uncultured Mucilaginibacter sp. | reverse complement strand
CTGACGCTGGGGCCGGGCGAAATGAAATCCGGCGGCCATCGTCGCGATTCGATCCCCTGTACGGATACTCGCGCCAGGTTGAGAGACGCCTGACCGGCAGGGCAGCACTTTAAACAAAAAGCCAGGGACGGTTCACTTACAAATCAAACGGGTTTTCATCCACATAAAACGGGTTATACCCCGTAGGTAATTGGGTAAGGATGGTACGGTATACTTCAAGAAAGCCTGAGTTTCCCTGCGACGTATCCATTACCTTTATACCATTAAAAAAAATCTCGCTTCTTGGGGCATCGGTATTAATATGTTGGCTAATACTTTTTCTTCGATCGATCGATTTGATACTGTTATAAAATGGCCGGATAGAATCGAGCTTAAAGAAACTGCTGGTATCCCCGCTTTCGATCTTTAAAGGTTCGGTAAAATAAGTTCCCCTTCCTTTAATAACATACGCCTCCCCCTGTTGATTAGCACGTAACGAAAAAAACTTATAACCATACCTCATATCTACCCTTATTAAAAATTGGCCTTCGGTTTTTTGCTTTTTTTCGTAAGCAAAAGTTAATAAGAACAATACTATCAAAACAAAGCAACCACGATTGTTTCTTTTATATTGGGCCATAATTTTAATATACGGGTTTATTACATCCATGCCAGCAGGGTATTAAAGCGCCTTAAAAGCGTAGAAAATAATGAATGCCCCAAAATTAAAAATAAGATAGCTATCGTTATATATAGCAGTAATTTATGGCGACGGTGGTGCATAAACGCAGGTGAGCGGTTATTGCCAGTGCAAGGCTACTCATCCGCTATTTGGGCGGGTATGATCATTACCGGCAGCGCCTGGTTCTTTAACAAAGCCTGCGAATGGCTTTGCTTGAATAACCGGCTTAAAAAACTATGCTGATCGTGTACTAAAGCTAACACATCGCTGCAGTTTTCCCCGCAAAAATCATTAAGCCGGTTTGCCAGCTCCTTCCCGCTGATATTGTGATAGGTAATGTGGGGGTAATTAAATTTTGCTACCTGTTTCATAAAAGTATTTTTTATTGCATCAGGCATAGCTTTGTCGCCCCATAAGGCAATATGTACAATGTTTATGCTAAAATTAAACACCCTCCCTAACCTGGTGAGATAATGTACTGCCTTAAGCCCGCCCTCATCAAAAATTGTAGCCAGGGTAACGTTTTTTATTTTTGTCAATGGGTGGCATGCCGGCACCACCAATACCGGCCGGTTGGTATGGTTTATTACCGCAGCGGTATCGCTCCCCACTAATATATGGTCGAGCGCTTTGCCCGACTGCGAACCCATCACAATCATTTCCACTTTATCATTTTCTACAATGTCTTTAACCTCATACCCCAGGCTACCAATTACCTGACGGGTATCAATGCTTGGGTAATGGCTGTTTGCGGGCAATTGCTTCACAAATTTTTGCAGGCCTTCCCTAAGGTACGCCAGTTTTTCTTTTCCGTCATCCTCCCATAACAATTGCTCTACCGGCCAGGGCATACCACCATATTCTGATAGTACCGGCTGGCTAATAAATGAATTGCAAAGGATAATGTTGGCATGCAACCTGGCGCCGATAAGCACCGCAGCCTCTGCAGACCGTGTTGCGTTATCGCTGAAATCTGTAAGTACCAGTATCTTTTTCATGATGTGAAAACTGATTAATGTTACAACAAATTTGATTGATGTTATGCTGATTTATAATGACGTAGACCGGCAAAAAAACTGATCTTCGGCACAATAGTGCTTCCGCCCTAACAAACCGGCACCCTGGTTACTAAACGAAGGATGGACGCTTTCACCCCTTCCAGGTGTTTCGCATCCATATTATCAAAGCCCTTATTCATCACGGCTTTCTTTTTGGGATCATTTTCCAGCCAGGCACCCAGTTTTAACATGATACGGTCGCCCCAAGCCAGTTTAGCAACAACGCACCTGCCAGGTAAAAAGAACACCTCGGTTGCCGCACGGATTGCAGCGTCGAGGTTGTTTTGGATGATTAGTTTCTGCTGCGCCGCGTCGTCAACGGTAGTTCCGCATACAATAAATAGCAAAAGTTTCTTTTTGGCCGCAAGTATACCCAGGTTTTGTTTCAGCCAATTGCCGATAGTTAGCTTGCCGATATAAACAGAGCTACCCAGTATAACCAATTCATAACCGGCTAATATAGCGGGCGTGGCGTTTTCGGCTTTTAGCAATGGCAGCCGCAACGCATCCGCCAGCCATTGGGCATACTGCTCTGTTGCGCCGTATTTACCCTGGTAAATAATAATTCCTCTCATTTCAGTCGGATTTGTTTGTGCAAATGTAACCCACGGCAATAAGCCATGAAATGATATTAATCACCCGATAAGCTGATTAGGGTCCGCAAAATACCTTAATAAGGGTTTTCATTTAAGCAGCTTACCCCGCCTCTTTATTCAAGGCAATTATAACTTTCTTAAAATCTTCGCGGGCAATCAGGAACTGGGTATTTACCTTGCCTTTTGCAACGCCGCGGACTGACGAAGGTGGCTGCCGCCGGCCTCGATTTACTTTAACGGAAATTCAATCCGGAAAGTAGTGCCAATGTGTTCATTGCTTTCTACACTTATATTCCCTCCTAAAATTTCAACCTGAGATTTAACCATAAATAACCCCATGCCTTTGCCGGGAAAATTTGAATGGAAACGCCGATACAAGCCGAAAATGTGTGCTTTGTTCTTCTCCATGTTAAGCCCTATACCGTTATCGGCAAACCAGAGCACGGCGATGTTATTTAATACCTGGCTTTTAATTTTAATATTGCCTATAACCCCTTTCCTGCGGTACTTTAGGCTGTTGGAAATAAGGTTATAAAAAATGCTGTATAAATAAGCTCTTACTGTAAATAGCTCGTCAATTGCCGAAAAATCGCAACTAATATCGAATTCCTCGGTTATCAACAGCTCATCAATACTCATTTTTATATCGCCCACCAAATCAGAAAACCGTACAGATTCTTTAGTTGGGTTGCCCGATTTTATCTCCAAAATATGGTTCAGGTCCTGGATGATATGGTCTAAATTAATGGCGGATTGATGAACTGCTTTGTTATAAATAGCCCTGTCTTCACAATCCAGTTCGGGATCCTGCAATGCGCTCGCCGCACCCATGATATTGGCTACCGGGGCTCTCAAATTGTGAGAAATGATATAACCAAACTGTTCCAGTTCTGCATTTCGCAGAGACATCTCACCGATTATCGCCTCACGCTCCGCTACAGCAGCTTTTCGTTTGGTAATATCCCAATTGATGCCAATCATCCGGACCGGGACACCCATATCATTCCATTCTACCGTACCTGTGGCCCTTATCGTATGAACACCATGGTTACCATCCATCAGCCTGAATTCGGTATCGTACTTTTTTTCTCCCCTAAGCGCCGATTGTATTTCCTCGTTTATTTGAGCCTTGTCATCAGGGTGCAGCATTTCGGTCCAGGCTTCATATATCGAATCAAACCTTTTATAATCAATATGATAAAGCTTAAACATACCGTCGTCCCAATGCAATTTATTGTTTACAACGTCCCAGTCCCAAATACCCAGGTTTGCGCTTTTGGTAGCCAGTTGCAGGCGATAGTTTAAACTTTTTAGTTCTTCATTTACTTTAAGCCGTTCAGCTTTTTGTGCGCGTATCAGGCGGAACTTTTCAATCACATTGACCACCGCAGAGGGCAGGCGCGATAACCGGTCTTTAATGATATAATCATTTGCCCCCTCTTTCATGATCTTTACCGCGAATTCATCCGTCATGGTAGATGTGATCAGTATAAACGGGATCCCCACCCCTGAAGATTCAACCATTTTTAAGGCCTCATGAGAGTTAAAGTTCGGGAGCGAATGGTCAGACAGGACGATATCAGCCGGATAGTTACCGAGTGCCTGCCGAAAGCTTTCTTTGTCGCGCACCAACAATATTTCATGATCGATCTGCCCTTTAATAAGTTCCCTTTTGATTAACTCTGCATCCAGTAGAGAATCTTCCAATAGCAATATCTTAATCTGAGATTTCATGTAATATTAGCATTAACTAAGTGGTGGATGGTTATGTGATAACCAGTACATACCCAGGTCGTTTACGATCTTCTGAAAACTTTCAAAATCGACGGGTTTAACAATATAACTGTTAGCGCCCAATAAATAAGCGCGTTCTACATCCGGGTTTTCTTTTGAAGAAGTAAGCACCACTACCGGGATCTTTTTGGTCAGTTGGTTGCCGGTTATTTTTTCCAGTACTTCCAGCCCGCTTACTTTCGGCATCTTCAGGTCCAACAAAATAACCCGGGGCTTGTTATTTACGTTTCGGCCGGTATAAGCTCCATTGCCGAAAAGAAAATCGAGCGCTACCGCGCCATTTTTTAAATGGACGATCTTTATATGGGCGTTGTTTTTGCGCAACGCTCGCATGGTTAATTCTGCATCATGTAAACTGTCTTCTATCAGCATGATGTCGAGTTGTTCGTTT
>CBFGNE010000411.1:0-4510 GCA_965649995.1 uncultured Mucilaginibacter sp. | reverse complement strand
TTACTTCGGTAATGATCTGCGTAGCGGCGGCATCAGCAACCACCTGGTAACTTACGCCACGGATCTTGCATTCGTCCTCTATACGCTTATCATACTTCATCATAAAGCTGCCACCCCGGTAATTCAGCAACCAATCAACCTCCTGCTGGTTCTTTAACACCCAAAAGGCAATACCGTACGATTTAAGGTGGTCTTTTTGCTCATCATCCATGGGGATGAGGATGGAGGCTGCCCTTAGTACGAAAGGTAAAAGGAGAAAAGTGAAAGCTAAAAGGTATTTAGTTAGGGGTTTTATCACTGTTGATTTGCTTGATGGTGGTATTCAAATGTAACGATTAAACTATAAATGTATTACAGGCTTATGGAATTGGTTAAACCAGCCCTGCGATAGGGATAGCAGTGGAAACCCCGGAATGAAGTGCTGCTTCTATCAGCAGCGCGGAATGAGGAGTTGGAACGGATAGCCCGGGCCTTAAGGCATCGCCGTAATAATTTAAATAAGAGTTATCCGGCAATTTGTTAATTTGGGTCAAATTAATCTAATGGCCCTAAATCTTAAACCCGCTAAAGTCATTCTGCTTATTTTACTTGTACTTATATCTTTTGCCAGCGCGAGAGCACAACGTACAGACGAACCGCCAACTGTGAAAGAGTTAGTATCGAGCTCTTTTCAGATAAGCAGAACAGCGTTAATAACAAGAATAATATCGTCCGATAGCCTTATGATTTTCAAAGCAGAAGGGGCAATTAACGGAGTACCTAATTACATTGGTATAGATAACTATAAATCATATGTCCAGTTAATTGGTGATGATAATAATCTCAACTTTGCAAAATTCACGTACGTTTTCACCACTAATCATGACATAAATAAATTACAGTATTTGCGGATGTCTTATTTTGTATTCTCCATTGCAGGCAAACAAGGAATAGATTGGTTTTACGGTCCTTCCGGAAAATTTTCTAAAAATCCGGTGGAACCAATAAGTGAGCACAAAGAACTCGGATTTTTAAATGCAGATTTCAAATATGACCCAAAAGACAAAGCCATGTCTATAACCTTCACTCCCCGTTAAATAATTAATTATAAATGGATATTATCTGCCGTTTATCCTTTTACCTCTCGTCCCCCCTTTTACGTTTCTCCTTTTTTATTAACTTTGCACCCTATTTTAAATAATTATGAGCAAAGCAATAATTAAAACCGAAAAAGGCGACATGACCGTTGAGTTTTTCGACAAGGATGCCCCTAACACAGTAGCTAACTTTTTAAAGCTGGCTAAATCTGGTTTTTATAATAACGTTACCTTTCACCGCGTTATCCCTAACTTCATGGTTCAGGGTGGCGACCCAACCGGTACCGGTGCTGGTGGCGCAGGTTACAAAATTGACTGCGAATTAACCGGCGAAAACCAATACCACGATCGTGGTGTGTTATCAATGGCACATGCTGGCCGTAACACCGGCAGTTCACAATTTTTTATCTGCCACAGCCGTGCAAACACCGCCCACCTTGATCGTAACCACACCGTATTTGGTAAAGTGGTTGAGAACGTTGACGTGGTTGACGATATACGCCAGGGCGATAAAATTTTAGGCGTAGAAGTAATTGAAGATTAGTTAAAAAAAGTTGGAGAAGTTGGAGAGGTTAGAAAAGTTAAAGTAGTTGGAACGGTTGGATTGTATACTTTTTCAACCGTTAAACTCTTTTTAACTTTTTTAACCTTTATAACCTTTCTAACCCTTACAACATAAATATGAATTTACAGGGAATAGTTGCGGTATCGGGTAAACCGGGTTTATGGAAAGCGCTTGCGCAAAACAAAACCGGTTACGTTTTAGAAAGCCTTGATGCGCAAAAAACCAAACTGATAGCTAACCTTAGCACCGCTAAGCTGGCCGCTTTGAACGAGATCACCATCTTTGGGCTTGAAGACGATATTAAACTGGTTGATGTGTTTGGCCGCATGAAAGCTTCGGCAAGCGTACCATCTGTTAAAGATGATGGCAAAGTAATGCGCAATTACTTCCGCGAAGTAGCACCAGACCACGATGAGGAAAAAGTGTACGCAAGCGACATGAAGAAAATCATCAACTGGTACCTGATATTAAAAGAATTGCCTTTATTCAGCGAGGAACTGCCAACTGCACCGATTGCCGAAGAAGCCCCTGTAAAAGAGGAAGAAGTGGTAGAGGCAGTAGCAGAAATGCCCGCCGAAGCACCAAAGGCGAAAGCTAAAAAACCTGTTGCAAAGAAAGCATAAGGTTTTTAAAAACATTTTGTGGCGGTGTCCTCACCGCCGCAAACAACAAAGCCCCGGTAGTTTTGCTATTGGGGCTTTGCCGTGCTAAGTGCGGCGGTGGTGACATCGCCTTATCGGGGTTATTGGGTTTTTATCCCTCAAATCGTAAAAATCTGTTTAATCCCGGTTAAGCATCTATCGCATCATAAACCACAACCCTCTCCCACAGGTGGCTATGGTCTTTAATGAATTGCTGATGAATAGGGTGCGTTTGATAAGCGGCCTGCCCTTCCAGGTCGGCAAAGAACATTACTTCTGATACCGCCCAGCTATTATCTACAACCTCCCGCTTTTCGGTACTGGCTACTACGCCTACGTGTAGTTCTTTAATATGTTCAATTTTACCAAGCGATTTTACGCCGGCAACCAGCTTATCGCGGTCTTCTTTCGAATCGGGGTTTTTCAGCCAAAAAAGTGCATGGTGCACAACGTGATATTTGTTTGTCATATTTTTTAAAGGTAATGCTTTTGCAACGGCCACGCCGGCGGCCATTGTTGCTGCGGTTGCTATAAATTTTCTGCGGTTGGTGCTCATGATGGCTTAAATTAATCTTCTTTTCTTATATAAACAAAACTCATCAAACAATCCAATTCATTAACCTGTTTAAGGCTGTATTCACAAATTTCGTCGGTTTGGTTTAACTCACTAAAGTCTCCAAGGATCTCGACAGAGATACAATTTAAATTTCCGTAGTCATCATCACCAGCAGGCCTGTCCAAATAGCATTTTATATACAATTTATCTAAGGCTATGCCAACCGAAATTGCCCTTATCTCAGGATAAATTGCCCTGATAATGCCCACTGGGCAGATAATAGCAACTTCGTATTATGTTCGAATTCAATAAGAATCTCAACACTTCGGCTGCCCGCATTCTTCATCCACAAACTCCGGCTCAAAAGTACTGTGGCTGATGGAGAGATGCTCCAGGCGGTGCCTCAGATCGTGTTTAATGTTATCAAAGTTGGTCATGTCCTCTGGTTTTACTACCAGGTGGGCAGTAAGCGCGTTTTCGGTGGTACTTAGCGCCCATACATGCATATGGTGTACATCTACTACGCCTTTTGCTTTTTTCAACTCAGCTTTAATTTTGCTGAGGTCCATTTCTTTGGGTACGCCATCCATCTCCAGTCGCAGGCTGTCTTTCAGCAAGCTCCAGGTGCCGGTTAGTATCACAATGGCAATGATGATGCTCACCGCGCTATCTACCCAATACCAGTGGCTAAAGTAGATGATCACGCCGGATATTACTACTCCCAGCGATACAATTGCATCAACCGCCATGTGTATGTAAGCACCTTTTATGTTTAGGTCGGTATCTTTATCTTTCACAAACAGCCAGGCGGTAAAACCGTTGATGGCGATACCTGAAAAAGCTACCCAGGCAATGGTGGTGCCGGTAACAGTTTCCGGGTGCAAAAAGCGCAGCACCGCTTCATACACAATAAAACCAACCGCTACAACCAATATCACCGCGTTAAAAAACGACACGATGATGGTAGAACGCTTATAGCCATAGGTGTATTTACTGTTTGATTTTGCCTTGCTCATTTTAAAAGCCAGCAATGCAAGAGCCAGGGAGGCTACATCGCTTAAGTTATGCCCGGCATCGGTTAGCAGGGATAACGAACCGCTGATGAGCCCGGCAATGACCTCTACAATTACAAAACCCGAGTTTAATACAATTCCCCAGATGAAAGCCGTGTTCAGCTTATCCAGCTTGGGGGCATGGTCGTGATGATGATGTCCGGAGTGATCGTGCATGGTGTAAAGGTAGTAAAAGATGTGCAAATGTGAGCCCCCCAGCCCCCTGAAGGGGGAGCTTTTGAATTGCAAGATGTATCAAATTCGCCTCCCCCTTCAGGGGGCTGGGGGGCGGAGTTACTGATGATGATAAGGCTCCCCCTTAATAATAGTAAACGCCCTGTAAAGCTGTTCCACAAAAAACAGGCGCACCATTTGATGAGAGAACGTCATGCGGCTGAGTGATATTTTATCGTTGGCGCGCTGATATACCGATTGGTCGAACCCGTAGGGTCCGCCAACTACAAATACTAGGCTTGCTACCGAACTTATAGCACGTTTTTCCAGGTAGTTGGCAAACTGTACAGACGTAAACTCCTGCCCTGCTTCATCCAGCAATATCAGGTGGTCTTGTGGTGTTACCTTTTTAAGGATAAGCTCGGCTTCTTTTGTTTTCTGCTGGT
>CBFGNE010000410.1:0-4525 GCA_965649995.1 uncultured Mucilaginibacter sp. | reverse complement strand
GAAAGTGGGTATAAAACTTTCGCCTTTCCATCCGTATGGCGATATGGTTTTGGATGATCCTGCCGGAACCTACACATATTTAATTGAGGAATTGAACAAACTCAACTTTGCTTATGTAGAATTGATGAAGCGCAGTCCATACTTTCCTTCGCCTGCTCATTATCCGGCAGATGATGAAATTGCTTTTTTTGGCAGCATGATACAGCAAGTGGTTATTGCCAACGCCGGCTATGTTAAAGCATCTGCTGAAGCGGAATTGGAAAAAGGCATCGCTAAGCTCGTTTCATTTGGCACGCTATTTTTAGCCAATCCCGACTTGCCAAAACGTTTTGAGTTAGATGCCGAACTCAATCAGCCCGATAGGGCAACCATGTTTGGTGGCGGTGCGCAAGGTTATATCGATTATCCATCATTGAACAATTAAGATACGGAACAGCATTAATTGCCGGACCAATAAACACATCGGCCCGGAAACAGTTAAACAATTATTGCAAAAGGGCTTTATGTTTATATTGGCAGCTGCGAACTGAATAGGGGCAGCACGCCATCAAAGAACTAAATCCCAAGTTTGAACAGTGTGGCGGCTGGTTCAAACAAAAACGGCATCCTTTTTATTGTGTTAGACCTTTTAGTTTATTGCGCCGGGTAAATAAATACCTATGCAACAACACCAAATACGTGTTGCGTATTTGGTGTTGAGCGGCATCAGCCGGGGGGCGGCTGGCATTTTGTGAATTGTTTACGTTTACCTTACCACCTCGCTCACCAAAATAACCGGGGCGACGTTTGTATAATTTGAAAAATCCGCACGAATGGCGTCCCGGTTAGGCCCGATAGCGGCTTGATACTCGCTTAAGCTTTTTATATAAAATGTGCCAATTGCCATAAAAGGCAGCGGTTGGTTAGGTATACCGTTGGCAAGCCCTTTTTCGATGGTGTATTTAACCAAATTCTTTCCTAAAAAAGCGGCTACCATAGGCATGTGCTTAGTTTCATAATACTCCATATTAAAGGTTTTACCTTCGGCATAAGGATACAAAACGGATACTTTGATCAGGCCCTTTTCGGCACCGTGCATGTCTTGCTTTGCCTGGCTAAATGCGGCAAAATAACTTGTTAAAAGCAGAAACGACATGATTAGTTTTAATTTCATAATTAGTTTATTTAAAAGATAAAATATTTGGTTTGAGTATTATTACGCAAATATTGGCATATTGCCTTTATTGGCAAAACGTTATTTTTAGATGAAAACAATCTATAAAACCGATTTAAGAATATGGAGTTAAGACAGCTTAAATATTTTTTGAAGGCAAAAGAATTATTAAATTTTACCGAAGCAGCAAAAGCTTTAAATATCAGCCAAAGCACCTTATCCCAACAAATTAAGCAGCTGGAAGATGAGCTGAATGTGCCCTTGTTTAACCGCATTGGGAAAAGGATAACGCTTACCGAAGCAGGAGGCCTGTTTAGTGAATATGCTTTACAGAGTATAAACAGGGCTAATGAAGGGTTATTGCTTTTACAGGACCTGAAAAATTTGGATACAGGAAAAATAACCGTCGGGGTAATTTACTCTATGCGGATACTGTTTGCCAAAAAATTGATACAGTTTGCAAAAGAGTATCCCAACATCAAAATCCAGGTGGTATTTGGCACTACAAAAGACCTTTTGGAGAAACTTAATTTGCATCAGTTTGATTTTGTATTGACGTTTCATGAGAAAACCGACGACGCCCACCTCAAATACCAAACCCTTTTACAATCAAACATGGTATTGGTAACCGCTAAAAAATCGCCGTTGGCACAAAAAACCGGTATATCACTTGCCGAAGTGGCCGGGTTGCCATTGGCTTTACCGTTTGGTGGTTACAGTACTATACAGTTTATTGAGGAATCGTTTAGCCAAAAAAAACTGGCTCCCAATATTTGTATGGAAATAAATGATATACCAACCCTGTTTGAAATTGTAAAAACAGGGCATTGGCATACCATTTTGAGTGATACCAGTGTAAATGACCCCGATGTAATGGGTATTCCTATTGAAGGGAAAAACATGAGGCGAACCATTATGATTATTTCTGTAAGGGAAGCCTATGAAAAGAAAGCCGTAAAAAAATTCTATGAGATGCTGGCCGAAATTTAAAGTTGGCGCACCAGCTATGGTGCCGATTGCCATACAATAATTTAAAAGCTTTTTATTGTAATAAACTATAAATTCTATGGATTTTATAGTTTATTAATTATTTTTATATATTTGCCGCGTAGAAAAAAACACAGCAATGGAATCTTCTTTAAATAAAGAAAGAATTACTCTAAAGTTAACTAACGGCATACCTGCTACTCTCCCGGTCGGTGCATGCTGTTGTTGCCGTTGTTTCTAAATAAAACCCAATTCGGGCTTTAAAATAACTGCGGGCCGTATTCCCGTAAATTAACTACTTGCGTCTCTTAAGCCGGTTGTCCGGCAAATATTAATAGCTTTATTTTCAAAAAACAAAAATTATGTCATCAACCACTACTAAACTTACCCTGCACGAAGACTGGGCAGTAGTAATTTTAGGCTCCCTTATCATTGTACTGGCTATTGCCGGCTTATTGGTTCCAATACCTGCTTTTGGCTGGGCAAATGGCACCGAACTAAGCACTAAAGTTTTCGGCCCCGAAAACTTGCTGAAGATACTTACTCAGTTTGCCTTTGTATCGGTTATTGGTGGGATTGGTGCATTTATTACAGGTAAATCTGTAAAAAACTACGCAATGGGTTTCCCGCTGGTTTACCTGGTAACCGTAGTTGCATTAATATTGGCCGGCAGCAGCCAGGCAAAATCACTCAACCTGGAAGCAGTGATCTTTAGCCTGGTATTAGGTTTAGCCATCAGTAACTTTTTTAAACTTCCCCAATGGCTTAAAAGTTCGCTTTCTACCGAGTTGTTTGTTAAAGTAGGTTTAGTGCTGTTAGGTACCTCTGTTATTTTCGGGGATATTTTAAAGGCTGGTTCGCTGGGCTTAATTCAGGCCTTGTTGGTGGTTACTTCGGTATGGTATTTTGCTTTTTGGATTTGTAAAAAACTAAAGGTTGATGACGAAATAGCCATGATGATATCCAGCGCGGTATCTATCTGCGGTGTTTCTGCCGCCATAGCTACAGCGGGCGCAATCAAAGGCGACTCTAAAAAGCTATCATACGTTATTTCCATGGTGCTCATTACGGCTATCCCCATGATGATATTTATGCCCATTATTGCCAAATACTTTCATTTTACGCAGGAGGTAACCGGTGCCTGGCTGGGTGGCAGTATTGATACGACAGGCGCCGTTGTAGCATCGGGCACATTGGTTGGCGAGGCTGCCTTAAAAATAAGCACCATAGTAAAATTCTCTCAGAATGTATTGCTTGGGCTTGCTGCTTTTGCTATCTCTATTTACTGGACTTATACCAAGCACCCGGCAGCAAAAGATAAAGATACCAAGCCTACGCTTGCCGTGATATGGGAGCGTTTCCCCAAGTTTGTATTAGGGTTTATTGGTGCCTCGCTGTTATTCTCTTTTGTTGTTGGCCCCACAACTATCCTCGCTGTAAAAGACAGCCTGAAAAGCCTGCAGGGCCTGTGGTTTGCGTTGGCCTTTACCAGCATAGGGCTGGAAACCAACGTCGCCGACTTGTTTAACGAGAACAGTAAAAAACCACTGTACGCGTTTTTAATTGCGCAAACCTTCAATATTTTTGTTACCCTGGGCATCGCCTGGATCTTATTTTAAAGCGGCAATACAGAAGGATAGGTCAATTTCCGTGTGTTTTTTTAATAATTAAAGGCCCGTTTTACGCCAAGCTCCAGCCCGCGCAACTCGGCCAGCCCTTTTAGGCGGCCTATGGCAGAGTAACCGGGGTTTGTTTTTTTGTGCAGGTCATCCAGCATTTTATGCCCATGGTCGGGGCGGAAAGGCATGGCGGTATCGTTGCGGCCTTGCGTAATTCTTTTTTGTTGTTCCTCCAGCAAGGCTTTCATCACTGCATACATATCTACATCGCCGGTTAGGTGGTCCGCTTCATAAAAATTCCCATCCTCATCGCGTTTTGTGCTGCGCAGATGGATGAAATGGATGCGATGGCCAAGCCGTTGAACCATGCCGGGCAAATCGTTACCGGCAATTACGCCGAACGAGCCGGTGCAAAAGGTAAGCCCGTTGTTGGGGCTGTCGGCAGCGTTGTAAATATCCAGTATATCCTGCTCGTTGCTTACTACGCGGGGCAATCCTAAAATAGGGTAGGGCGGGTCATCGGGGTGGATGCACATCCGCACCCCGGCTTGCTCGGCAGCAGGGATAACCGCCTGTAGAAAATACGCCAGGTTAGCTTTTAATGTTGCCGAATCGATATCGCCATAGGAGGCCAGCATTTGCAAAAACCTATCGGTAGTATAACCTTCTTCGGAACCGGGCAAGCCGGCAATGATGTTTTTTACCAGTTGGTTTTGCTCTGCCTGGCTTAAACTATCGTAGTATGCTTTTGCCTTTGCTTTAATGG
>CBFGNE010000409.1:0-4531 GCA_965649995.1 uncultured Mucilaginibacter sp. | reverse complement strand
GTTATATAAAGCTAATTCTGTTACCGAATTATCTGACCTTTACAGCAATGACGTGGTGGTTTTATTTTGACAGTTTTTACTAACTTGCACGCATTAACCAATATTTAATACATGAAAAACTTCTCGTTAATTGCTGCCTTACTGTTGCCGGTGGCGGCTTTTGCACAGAAACCCAAACCTATGCCAAAAACATTCGACCTGTTGGTAGGCACTTACACCAGCGGCACCAGCAAGGGGATATCCGTGTTTCGCTTTTATGCTGAAAGTGGCCGGCTGGCCTATTTGAGCCAGATAGACGGCGTAAGCAATCCATCGTACCTGGCGGTATCTGCCGATAATAAATTTGTGTACGCCGTTAACGAGAACGACCAGGGCGAGGTAAGCTCCTTCAACTTCGACCCGAAAATGGGGAGCTTGAAATTTATCAATAAACAATCTACCCTGGGTGGCTCGCCATGCTATGTATCGGTTGATAAGGCCAATAAAAGCTTGTTTGTAGCCAACTACAGCGGTGGCAACATAGCGGTATTGCCGCTAAACGATGATGGCTCCATTGGCCAGGCCGTACAAACCATCGGCGATAGCGGGCCGTTCGGTCCAAACAAAGAAAGGCAGGAGAAAGCGCACGTACACACCGCAGTGCTTAGTCCCGATGAAAAATATGTACTCTACACCGACCTCGGTACCGATAAACTGAACATCACCCGCTACAAACCGGGTAAGGATAGCCCCTTAAGCGGCGTTAAACCGCCGTTTGCAGCCATTACACCCGGCGGTGGCCCCCGCCACCTCGATTTTTCGCTGGATAAAAAGCATTTGTATTTGATACAGGAGATGGGCAGTGCCGTTACCATGTTTGATTATAACAACGGCAAGCTCACCCAAAAACAAACCGTTACGTTGCTTAGGGACGGCTTTACAGGCGCCACTGGCGCGGCAGATATACATGTATCGCCCAACGGGCTGTTCCTGTATGCCAGCAACCGTGGCGATGCTAACGATATTTCGGTATTCTCCATTAACCAGGAAACCGGTGAACTCACCTTTGTCGATCGCAGATCTACCAACGGTAAAGCTCCCCGTAACTTTGTTATTGATCCTACAGGAACTTTCCTGCTGGTGGCCAACCAAAACAGCGATGCGGTTTACGTATACCGTTTAGATAAAACTACCGGCAAAATGCTGCATATTGTTTATAAAATAGATATCGGCAACCCCGTGTGTTTGAAATTTGCATCGGCACAGTAAGGATAGATTTGAGACGTGAGATTTGAGATGTGAGATAAATCCTTTTTTATATACAAGAAGCCCCGAATCTGAACGATTCGGGGCTTCTTGTTTTACTCGCCCTCCTTCGGAGAGTTGGAGTTAGGCTTTTTTACGCTTTCACAAAGGTATAAACGATATAGCCTGTGCCACTGCCTACTGCAACAGGCGACATCAATGTCATACCGGTATCGCTAACAGTACCAATGTTTAAACGGTAGCCTTCCTGTACGTTTTTGGCTTTATCGCCTTCGTATAATTTTTTAAACTGGAACTGCGTACCGGTGCTGCCACCATTATAAACCGACCAGAAGATGGTTTGCGATTGCCCGTTTGTTAAGGTGTACAAACCGTTGCCACTGTTAGTGAACTTCCAGGTACTGCCAACAAATGCGCTTGGCGCTGCCTGGTCGAAAACGTTTTGCACGGCGCTTGGCACCAAGCCATCGTAAGTAACGTTGGTCAGTGTCCACGTGCCTACAAATTTACCGCGCGATACGCTGGTGGCCGATGTTTGGGCAGCGGGCGTAGAATTGGTGTTTTGCGGGGTAGAACATGCTGTAAAAACAAGGCTTAGGGCTAAAATAGCAAGGGATGTTTGAAATATCTTTTTCATGATGATGTTATATATAATAATACTACCAACATAACATAAATCCTGCCAAAAGGCGATAAGGGAATTTAATTATCGTTTGGGTTAACTATTAAGGGCAAGCTGAAGCAGGGCATTGGCTTACGCCTGTTCCTGTTTACTATTTTCTATTACTTCTTTATAATAGTTTTCGTACTCGGGCAGGATGTTGCTTAGTTCAAATTCTTTTGCGCGGGCAAGCGCGGCCTCTTTAAACTGCTCCAACCGGGCATCGTCTTCCAATATGTAAATGGCGCGCTCTGCCATGCCGGCCACGTCGCCAACGTCGCGCAGGAAGCCTGTAACGCCCTCTACGTTCAATTCGGGCAAGCCACCGGCGTTACTGCTTATCACAGGCACCTTGCAGGCCATAGCTTCTAATGCGGCCAAACCAAAGCTTTCTGATACGGATGGCATCAGAAACAAATCAGATACCGATAATATCTCTTCAATAGCATCCTGCTTGCCTAAAAACCGCATATGTTCCGATATGCCCAGGTCGCGCCCCAACTGTTCGCAAACAGAGCGCTCGCCACCATCGCCCACCATTAATAATTTAGAAGGTATCTTTTTTACCACTTCGGCAAATATCTTTACCACATCTTCGGTACGCTTTACCTTACGGAAGTTGGAAGTATGTACCAAAACCTTTTCGCCATTGGGTGCGATAGCTTTTTTAAAGTGGTCTTTAGGTTTCAGGCTGAAACGTGTAAGGTCGATAAAGTTTGGGATCACTTTAATATCCTTCTCTATCTTAAAGTATTTGTAAGTGTCGTCTCTCAGGTGCGCTGATACAGCGGTTACACCGTCGGATTTATTGATAGAGAAGGTTACCACCGGCTTGTAAGTCCTATCCTGCCCTACCAGCGTAATATCGGTGCCGTGCAGCGTTGTTATAAATGGGATA
The DNA here is from genome assembly GCA_965649995.1 of uncultured Mucilaginibacter sp. GTDB lineage: Bacteria > Bacteroidota > Bacteroidia > Sphingobacteriales > Sphingobacteriaceae > Mucilaginibacter. Next base: position 1,727 of record CBFGNE010000409.1, on the reverse strand, counting down.
TTGATACCGTAGGTAGCCAATATCTGCTTGGCCATAAAGGCTGCCGATGCGTGTGGAATGGCGTAATGCACATGCAGTACGTCCAGCTTTTCAAAACGGACTACATCAACCAGGCGGCTGGCCAGGGCAAGCTCGTAAGGCGGATAATCGAATAATGGGTAGTTGGATACGGCAACCTCGTGGTAAAACAGGTTCTCCGAAAAAAAATCGAGCCTCGCGGGCTGATTATACGTAACGAAATGAACCTGGTGTCCCCTGGCGGCAAGGGCCTTACCTAACTCTGTGGCTACAACCCCGCTACCGCCAAATGTGGGGTAACAAACAATTCCGATCTTCATGTTATGCTGATACGATTTAAGCTGTTATAACCATTACCGCGCCAAATACTTATGCAGTATATGAGGTGTGTTGATAGCTGTTATAAAGCATGCAAGTTTAACAGCAATTTATTATAAATGTGTTACCCTTATGTAAAAGTTTAGATGGGGGAAGAGAGGCAAGAAATAAGAGTCAAGAATCAGGAGGGGTTAGGTACGTTTATTAAACCTCGACGGAATATTAGGTATCGCCCAACAAGGCAGCGAATATCTAAATCAGCTATTAAATTAAAAGAAGAGAAATCCTAAAGGACTTAACTATTATCTTCCTCCGTTCAATGGTTATTGCTTATTGTGAGGGAAAAAAGTCCTGGCTATGTCACCAACGAACTATTGAACTAATGAACCAACTAAGCCACCCCGGCTACCCAGCTAACCATTGTTGCATCCATTACGCTGTTTACGGCGTTGAGCGCGGCTTTGCTATTGGATATCCTGTCCAGGTCTTCCTGGTAAAAAAAGTGCGTTACGCCTAAAAATTTCAGTAAGCCATCTACCCGGGTATGCTCTTTGTTTTTATAGCAGCAAATTTTTATGTTGCGGTAAAACGGGTTAGATTGCATGCGGCGCAACACCCGTTCCAATTCGGGGCCTAAATATTCGTAATCAAACAAGATCACGTCGGGTTTTAACTCGTGGATAGAGGGGAATATTGCTGTTTGGGCAGAAACCTGCCTAACGGTGGCGTAGCCGGGCAACAGCTCATCGGGGAAGGCTTTTGGGGCTACCAAAAGCGCCTTTTTAGTACGCGAACGAATCATGCTCAAATGAATTGGGGTACGTAAAGGTAAAATGTACTTTTTACATTATCAAGCCTTTCCACCTATAATATTCATATTTATTGCAGTAAATCGCATTGTATTTATATTAAAAATCGGTCAAAAAAAACGCCGGATGTAAAATTTACACCCGGCGCACTAAAATTATCGTTAAACCTTATTTTATTTCGAAAACTGCTTGTATTGTAAAGCTTAGTTTTATCTTTTTAAAATCGATATCCGACTCGGGCGCTGCATCGGCCATTTGTGCTTTAGCCATATACATCACATTGCGTGGCGATGGAAAGCTGCTGTTATCATTTTCTATAATATTAATGGCACTGCCCAGTTTATCGCCAAGGCCTGCAACCAAAAATGAGGCCTTATCGCGGGCGGCCAAAAGTGCCTTAAGCTTCAAATCGTTCTTCAAGGAATTTAGCCTGGAGTAATCGTAGCTATCGATATTGGTTGCCTGGATGCCTTTGGCATTTACCTTGCTCAATATTTGGTCAAACTTGTTCAAGTCGCGGAATCTGATGCCATAAGCTTTACTCGCCAAAAAATCGGGGTTCTTTTTTTTCTCGGTAGCATA
>CBFGNE010000408.1:0-4534 GCA_965649995.1 uncultured Mucilaginibacter sp. | reverse complement strand
CATGGCAAACTCACCGTTCTTAACTCCCTTTAATGATATGGGCAGGAATTTTTTTGGCGTGTAAGGCACGTTACCGGCCGAATAACTTGCAGGGTTGCCGTCTTTATCGGCATAGATGCGGAATATGGAGAAATCGCCTGTGTGGCGGGGCCATTCCCAGTTGTCGGTATCGCCGCCAAATTTACCTATCGACTGTGGCGGCGCGCCTACCAAACGCACGTCGCTAAATTTGTCGTATAGATAAATAAAGTACTGGTTGCCTTTGAAGAACGAACTTACCGCACCACGGTAACGGGTACCCTTTGTGGCTTTGTCGATAAGTTTTTGGCTTATCTTCTCCAGCTTTTCGCCCCTGTTAGCATCGTCGGCACCCTTTAGTGCATCCATTACCTGGGGTGTAACATCGGCAATGCTCACCAAAAATTCTATATATAAGCCCGGTATTGGTTTCTCCTCGGCATAGCTTTTGGCGTAAAAACCATTATCCAGGATGTTGTTTTGTGGTGTTGATTGCCCTGAAATGGATTCGTAACCGCAATGGTGATTGGTGAACAACAGCCCTTTTGCCGATACCACTTCGCCGGTGCAAAAGCCCCCGCCCAAGGATACTATTGCATCTTTGATACTGGCTTTATTAATACTATACAAGTCTTCGGGAGTGAGTTTAAACCCCTGCTTTTTCATTTGGTCGTAGTTTTTGCCAATGAGCATAGGTATCCACATGCCTTCGTCGGCACGTGCAAGGGTATTAATACATACAACAAAAAGCAAAACGAGGGATAGGAGTTTAGGCCGTTTCATAAATGGAAATTGTGATTAGTTTACGTACCCACAAGGTAGAAATATTTTAAAAAAATAAATTAAAAAAATTGTGCCGGACGAGGGTTTTCCCTACCTGCAATAGACCCACCCCCAAATTTATTTTCAAATAAATTTGCGCAGTTGATTGACTGCACATATATTTGCAGTCAATCAACTGCATATTAACATGAGACGAGATGTTTTCCAGGCCATCGCTGACCCTACCCGCCGGGCTATTTTAAGTTTACTTGCATTAGGCGCCATGACACCTAATGCCGTAGCAGAACACTTTGACAGCACCAGGCAAACTATTTCCAAACACATCCAAATACTGACGGAATGTGAGGTACTGGTACAAAAAAAAACTGGAAGGGAGATATATTATCACTTTAACCCCCAAAAAATGAAAGAGGTAGACATTTGGCTGCAAAGCTTCCGCAAGATGTGGGAGGACAGCTTTAACCAATTAGACGACTTATTAAACGACTTATAAAAACAAAATCATGACAAACCTATTTGAGTTCGAAGCAGACCTTACAGCTAAAAAGATTTACATAGTACGCGAATTTAACGCGCCGGTAGAAAAAGTGTGGAGAGCCTGGACAGAGGCCGACCTGCTTGACAAATGGATTGCGCCAAAACCCTGGGCAGCCAAAACCAAAATCCTGGATTTCACCGTCGGCGGGAAATGGCTGTATGCCATGATAGGCACCGAAGGCCAAAAACATTGGGTGTACGCCGAGTTTACCGCAATAGAAAATGGCGGCGCTATATCCACAGCAGGTTTGTATTGCGATGGCGACGGTAACCCGGTTACTGCCGGGCCAAAATCTTATAGGGATACGAAGTTCTCATCAATCGACGGCAACAGGACGAAGGTATACCAGGTGATAACCTTTGAGGAAGAAGCTACTATTAAAATGTTTGTAGAAAACGGCTTTAAAGAGGGTACCGACGCAAGCCTAAGCAACCTGGACGAGTTCCTGGCTTCGGAATAAACTCATTGATTTTATACATAATTCAATTAATCTTTTACATAAAAAAAACACAAATCATCATGAAATTTAAATTTTTGAGTGTTGCCCTTGGTATTGTATTGTCGGCAACTGTATGGAGCGCTAATGCGCAAAAAAGCTATAACGAAGGGCTGCTAACCATTAAAACAACCGCAGGCGGGCAGGATATTGAAGTAAAGGAATACTTCAGGCGCGATTCTACCGCTGCAATGTTTTCTGCCGGCCCGGCAAACCTTAAGCTTTTAGCAGATGCCAACTATAAATTTTTTGCTGTAATAGCTACCGTACCAAGTTTCAATGTAAAAAAAGCTGCCATTTATACACCTGCCGAAATTAACCAGGTTGTAAGCACTTTCCCTACACTGACATTTTCTCCATCAACCGAAACAAAACAGATATCGGGTTTTAAGTGCAAAAAAGTAGTGGCAACAGATACCAAGACTAAAAAAACGTACGATACCTGGATAACCAACGATATTGCATTGCCTGCGGCTGTTACAGACAAATATTACCTAACTATTGGCGGCTTCCCTGTACAATATACATCCTTCCAAACAGGGCCGGATGGTGTACTTATGGCTGCGGAGTATACAGTTACCGGTGTGTCTGATGAAAAAGCCCCTGCAGGTACTTTCGGCATAGCTCCGGATTATGATAAGATCACAAAAACTGAGCTCGAAGCCATGTCGCGTGGTAAGCAATAACGTTATTTCGCCCTCCATCCGCATGGGTGCTCTTCATTGCTGTTAAGTTAAAGAGGAGCCATAAAAGTATATATCAGGCAAAGCCGCGAAGACGCAAAGGATCTTTAAGATTTCGGTTGCGGCCTTCGCGGCTTTGCGAGGTGAAACAAGCTTAATTTAATCTTGGGGGCCAGAGCGGCTTAGCTTCGCTCTTCTAATAAGCTAACCGTATCTCGTAGCTTACCTATTCTTTTGGCCCAAACGCGTACAAATAAGTAAAGTTGAAATATTAAAACTACACTCCCGGCGCCAACCAACATAAGTTTGCGCTGGTCGATTTTGATGGAGGATAGGAAGAAGTAACCAACTCCAGTGATCAGCATTATTCTTAGTATTACACTCGCCACAGCAAAACGTCTCAGGGAATTTATGCGGTTTCGTAGCGATGAACATATGTCCGGGCCTTCCACAAGTTCCTTTGATAATTGATAGCCGTAGACATTGAGAATCATAGGTAGGATTACGGATATAATTACCACCGCGTTTGCAAGGATCGGTTTTTTATCCGCATCTAAGCCAGTAAAACAAACAAGAAGAAATACCGACCAGCCGAGCAATTCTATTGTGAATTGTTTCCGGATGCCAATAAGTACCGGATGGCTTTTCGCTATAGTCATATCTCTAAGGCGGTCAATGTCAATTTCTGGTGTTTTGATGCTTTTCCACTCCTTTTTTAATTCTTCAATTTGCATGGTTTAAATCATTATTTTTCTTAACCTAATTTTAATCCTCGTAAGTTTTACCCCAACGTTGCTTTCGCTGATGCCCAGTATTCCTGCTATTTCAAGATAACTTAGGTCATCAAGATACAAGGCAATCAGCGCCCGGTCGGCTTCGCTTAGTTGTTTTATGCCAGCCAGTAACTTTTCCTGTTTTTCGCTGGCTTCGTTATTAATGGCTTGAAATTGCACATCCGGCAGGTGCTCGGCCAAAGTAATACTCGGTTTGTTTTTCCTGAACGATGCCATAGCGGTATTCAGCGCAATTCGATAAAGCCACGTTGAAACTTTTGAGATGCCATTGAACGACGGGTACGAACGCCAAAGCTGGAAGATCACTTCCTGGAAAAGATCTTCGCGATCCTCCGGGCTATCGCGGTAAAGCCTGCATATCTTATGGATGATGCCCTGGTTAGCCTTTATCACACTCAGAAATTCCTTTTCACTCATTATTAATCTGCGATGTCCTTTATTTTTTTCTCCTTTATCGGCGAGTAATCGTCCGCCACCTGCCTATTTACATAGATGTTGTTAAAGTAACATTTTATTCCGGTCGCGTTATCGTGGCCTTTTTTATGAAATTAATTTTCACTGCCATGCTTTTGCTGTTTGATTTTGCCGAGTTCCTTATTCATCATTGATATACTATCCCTCAATATTTGTTGCTGCTTAATTATTGCCGCAACCTTTTGTTCAAGTTCATGGTTTTTTATGTTCAGCCGTTTCTCAGGCGAAGATTCTGGTCCGCAGGATGTGGCGGATATTAATACAATTGTTAGGAATACGAAAGTTTTCATATAAGCTTTTTAAACTGTTAGTTGTTTGCTTTTTAAAAAACTTACACATCGGGCAAATAATATTACTATTTAGCAGTTTGCAGTGGCAACGTCGAAATACAAAATCGCTTATCGTGCCAACCGAAAACTACCACCGCAACCGCTAACTGAAACTAATTCCTGCCACATCGGTTTATTATCATACCTTTACCGCTTACGCATGGAAGAAAGAAAATACCTCACAACCTGGAGAAGATATATCCCGGTTATCCGTCTGCATTTAAAGAGAAGCCTTACCGAAGAGCAAAGCTTTAAATTAAATATAACTGATTTTGAATCGGCGGGAGACCGCGGCAAATCAGGCTATACCTTTAATTTAACCATGGAAAATGGCAAGGTTACCAACAACATCAGCGGATCGGCCGTAGCGCGCGACCTGTACGAGGCCCTTAAAGCGGATGATGCCATCAAAGCCTTTT
>CBFGNE010000407.1:0-4541 GCA_965649995.1 uncultured Mucilaginibacter sp. | reverse complement strand
TTTCCAGTTATCAAGCCCGCTGGTACCGCTAAGCATAGCCGGTAAAATTGCCCGCGACTCTACTATCCTCGAATTTAGCCCAACCATATCGGCACTGGTTTTAGCCGGCCGTGTGGGTAGCAGCATTGCTTCGCAAATTGGCACCATGCGCGTTACCGAGCAGATAGATGCATTGGAAATTATGGGCGTGAATGCACCAGGTTACCTTATTGCACCAAAAATTATCGCCTGTATAACGATGGTGCCCATGCTGGTTATTGTATCCATTGCGCTGGGTATGACCGGCGGTTGGATAGCCTGCCTGTTTGGCGGCGAAGTAACCCCCTCTGATTATATCATGGGCTTACGCGATGGCTTCGACCCGCTTACTATGCAGGTTGCCCTTGTAAAAGCTACGGTATTTGGTTTTATAATAGCTTCAATATGCGCTTACCAGGGGTTTTATACTTCGGGCGGGGCTTTAGAGGTGGGGCAATCGGCCACGCGGGGAGTTGTGTTTAGTTGCGTAATGATATTGTTTGCCGATTTGGTTATCACCCGTTTAATGCTATGATTGAAGTTAAAGACATCTACAAAACCTTCGGCGATAACGACGTTTTAAAAGGCATCAGCGCTAAGTTTCAAACCGGCAAAAACAACCTCATCATAGGTGGCTCGGGCTCGGGTAAAACCACATTGCTAAAATGTATTGTGGGGCTGCACGAACCGACTAAGGGCAAGGTATTTTTTGAAGAAGAGAACTTTACGGATATGGATTTTACCGAACGTGTGCCCATACGCACCCAAATTGGCATGCTTTTCCAAAACTCGGCATTGTTTGATTCGATGACGGTGGAGGAGAATATCATGTTCCCGCTTAACCTCTTCACCAAACAATCGCACGCCGAAAAGCTGGACCGTGCCAATTTTTGCCTGGAGCGCGTAAACCTGAAAGATAAAAACAAGCTGTACCCTGCAGAGTTATCGGGCGGGATGAAAAAGCGCGTGGGTATTGCCCGGGCCTTATCTATGCAGCCAAAGTATTTGTTTGTAGATGAACCAAACTCCGGCCTCGACCCAAAAACGTCCATCGTAATTGACGACCTGATAAACGACCTGACGGAAGAGTACAACATGACCACCATTGTTGTAACCCACGATATGAACTCGGTAATGGGTATTGGAGACCATATTATATTTTTGCACCAAGGCCAAAAATGGTGGGAAGGCAGCAATAAAGAGATTGCACATACCGATAATAAAGAACTAAACGAATTTGTATTTGCCAGCAAGTTTATGCAGGCAGCCAAGGGGAAGCTTTAGGTTGCAGATAGAGGCAGTTTCCAGTGGGCAGTGGGCAGTTAGCTCCTACCTTAATTTGCAATACGTATATTTGCAAACTTTATCAGCAACGCAAACTGCTTACTGATAAAGCAACCGACTTAATAACTGCAAACTGCCAACCGGCAACTGCAAACTGAAAAACAACTGCAAACTGAAAAATGATCCAACTCCTCACCCCAACCCACTGGAAAGATTACGAGCTGATTGACTGCGGCGACTTTGAAAAACTGGAGCGGTTTGGCAATATTGTACTTATCCGCCCCGAGCCGCAAGCCGTTTGGAGCAAAACGCTGAGTGCCGATCAATGGCAAAAGATCCACCATATTAAATTTAAAGGCCGCTCGGCAACCGCGGGCGACTGGGTAAAAAAAGACCCAAAAACTCCCGACCGCTGGCATATCGAGTATAAGAATGACGATGTGAAGATCAACTTCAGGCTGGCGCTAACCTCGTTTAAGCACCTTGGTATTTTCCCCGAGCAGGCCGTAAACTGGGATTACATCTCTGATAATATAAAACGGTTTAAAACGCCTACACCTAAGGTGCTTAACCTGTTTGCCTATACCGGCGGCGCATCGCTTATTGCAAAAGCGGCAGGTGCCGATACCACACACGTCGATTCGATAAAGCAGGTAGTTACCTGGGCGAATGAAAACCAGGAACTTTCGGGTATTAAGGATATCCGCTGGATGGTGGAAGATGCGCTTAAATTTGTAAAGCGCGAGGTGAAGCGTGGCAAAACCTATAACGGGATTATACTTGACCCTCCGGCATACGGCAATGGCCCCAACGGCGAGAAATGGAAGCTGGAAGATAATATCAACGAGATGATGAATGATGTTATCCAATTGCTGGACCCCGAAGAGCACTTCCTCATCCTGAATACCTACTCGCTCGGGTTTTCATCGGTAATTATCGAAAACCTGATCAAAAAAGCCTTCCCGAGGGTAGAGAACTTAGAAATTGGCGAACTATACCTGCAGGCCACAGCAGGCCCTAAATTACCCTTAGGCGTATTTGGGAAATTTTATAAAAATAAAGCCTGATAGTATTGCTAATTTATATCTTTACACGAAGTATATTTATCTAAATATTAAATAATTCGCATTTTACAAGCTGCACATCTACAAAACATCACCACACCTATGAAATTTAAAAGCGTTCTTTTTTCTGCCCTGTTTTTGCTATGCACGGTAGTGTTTTTTTCTAACTGCACACAAAGCGGCAGCAAATCAGCAACAGACGAAAAAGCGGATACAACTGCAAAGAAAGCCGAAGACGGCCCCGACACTTTAAGCGTAGTAAAATCAACTTACCCCCCTACTGATAAAGCGCTCTACGATTCGCTGCTGAAATTCAATGCCCATGGCGATACCAGCGGCAGGTGGCCGGTTAAAAACCAGCCTACACCACTTGGTGGCGCTATTTTGCCGTTTAAACGCGTAGTTGCATTTTACGGCAACCTATATTCTAAAAAAATGGGCATTTTGGGCGAATTGCCACCAAAAGAAATGCTTGCCAAACTAAAAGGCGAAGTAAAAGCCTGGGAAAAGGCAGATCCGAAAACCCCCGTACAACCGGCGCTGCATTACATAGCTGTGGTTGCCCAGGGTGCAGCCGGGAAAGACGGCAAGTATCGTTACCGCATGCCATTTAAACAAATAGACAGCGTTTTGGCGATGGCAAAAACCGCACATGCACTGGTTTTCCTGGATGTGCAGGTATCTCTTAGTACTATTCAACAAGAACTGCCTTTGTTTGAGCCCTATTTAAAAATGCCACAGGTACACTTTGGTATGGACCCGGAATTTTCTATGAAGGATGGCAGTAAACCGGGTAAAAAAATTGGCACCTATGACGCAGCCGATATTAACTATGTATCGAATTACTTAGCTGGCATTGTTAAAAAGAACGGCTTGCCGCCAAAGATCCTAATCGTTCACCGCTTTACCAAAAAGATGGTAACCAACTATAAAAATATTAAACTGCGCCCCGAAGTGCAGGTCGTAATGGATATGGATGGCTGGGGCGAACCTGACCTGAAAACCGGTACTTACCGCTACTTTATCGACCGCGAGCCGGTACAATTCACCGGCTTTAAGCTGTTCTATAAAAACGACATCAAGAAAGCCCCTCACCACATGCTTACACCAGAGGAAGTATTATCGAGGTATAAACCGCAACCTATCTACATACAGTACCAATAGTGAGTGGAGAATGGTGAGTGGTTAATATCAACCTGCACACCATAAGCAAAGCCCTAAGTTGACCAAACATCAGCTTAGGGCTTTTTTATTGAAAAGGAAATTGCATTTTTGGTTTTACGTATGACTCATAACTCACCACTTCCCACTGACCACTCGCCCATTAAATGGGGTATCATCGGCTGTGGGCGCATTGCGTACCGGTTTATGCTGGGGTTAAATTCGCTGCCGGGCAATATGCTGGCGGCGTCATGGTCGCGCAGAGCAGAGACGGTGGATGCCTTTGTTGCCCAATACGGCGGCAAAGCCTGCAACGGCATAGATGAATTGCTGGCGAGTGATATTGATGCAGTTTACATCGCCACCCTCCCCAATAGCCACGCCGAATATTGCATAAAGGCTTTTAATGCGGGCAAAGCTGTCCTTTGCGAAAAACCTGCTACCTTAAACCTGCCTCAATTAGATGAAGTGCTTGCTGTGGCGAGGGAGAAGAAGGTTTTGTTTATGGAAGGCATGAAGCCGCCCTTCTTCCCGCTGTACCGCAAACTGTTGGAGTATATTGAGCATGACCCTATCGGGAGGGTAGGCTATGTGCGGGCAGGCTCTTCGGTAGCGGATATTAGCCGCGACCATCCCAACTTTAGTTACGAACTAGCGGGCGGCAGCCTGATGGGCATCGGCATTTACGAGGCCTATTTGGCCATTAGCTGGCTGGGGCCAACGCAGGAGGTACAAGCCATGGGTTATATTGATGATACGCAGATAGACATGTTCAGTATCTTTCAAACCAAACACCAAAACGGATATGCACAGGTATATTGCGGGTTCGATCTGCATGGCAAAGGTGATGCTTTAATTTGCGGCACATTAGGCCACATCACCATTCACAAAAACTGGTGGAACCCGGCCAAAGCTACCATTGATTACCTGGACGGGAGAAGCGTAGAGATCAGCGAGCCCTTTACCGATGGAGGGCTGAATTATGAAATAGCCCATTTTGCCGAATTGCTGCGC
>CBFGNE010000406.1:0-4548 GCA_965649995.1 uncultured Mucilaginibacter sp. | reverse complement strand
ATAAAAAACCGGTTGATGTGAACGAAATGATAAGCATCGTGCTGGATAGCATGGCCCTTAAGCTGCAAAAATGCAATGCCATTACCAGCCTAAATTTGACAGACGAAAACGCAATTATTATTGGCGACGAGCTGCACATTAGTAACGTAATGTACAACCTGATAGATAATGCCCTAAAATACAGCAATGATGTGCCCGATATTACCATTACCACAATAAAGCGCAATGGTTACGTTTGTATTAAAGTGGCCGATAAAGGTATTGGCATGAACCGCGACCAGCAGAGCAAAATTTTTGAGCAGTTTTACCGTATACCAACCGGCAACCTGCACGATGTAAAAGGCTTTGGGCTGGGGCTGAGCTATGTAAACACTATCGTAAAACGGCTTGATGGTACCATCAGCGTAAAAAGCGAGAAAGAAAAAGGTTCGGAATTTGAATTGAAGTTTCCGGCGGTGTAACAATCTGGCCAAAAAATATACTAAAACCTACGGGCGCTGTCACCTTACCGGCACCCGCAACAACCATCATGAAGAAAATACTACTTGTTGAAGATGACCCAAACCTGGGCCTGTTATTGCAGGATTACCTACAGCTGAAAGGCAAGTTTGATGTGGTTTTATGTAAGGACGGCGAGGAGGGCTTGCGCTCGTTCACCAAACACACTTACGACCTGCTGATACTGGATGTAATGATGCCCAAAAAGGACGGTTTTACGCTGGGCAAGGAAATAAGGAAGATAAACGCTGGGGTGCCCATCATTTTTGCTACGGCAAAAGCCATGATAGAAGATAAAACCCAGGCATTTAACCTGGGCGGCGACGATTATATTACCAAACCCTTCAGGATAGAAGAACTGCTGCTCCGTATAAACGCGCTGCTTAAACGCACCGATAAAAGCGACAAAAAAGTTGCCGACGATAACCCCACACAATTTAAATTGGGCAGCTATAGTTTTGATTATACTATGCAGATGATAACCCGTGGCGATGTGCACCAAAAGCTATCTACCAAAGAGGCCGAGCTGCTACGCTTACTATGCATCCGTAAAAACGAGGTGCTTACCCGCGAGGAGGCTTTGCTTAATATATGGCACGATGATAACTACTTTAACGGCCGCAGTATGGATGTGTTTTTAAGCAAAATACGCAAATATCTGCGCGATGACCCTACGGTAGAGATTATTAATGTGCATGGCAGGGGGTATAAGCTGCTGATTAATTAAGCTGCGTTTTAAAGTAGCCGCGGAGGTAATGCGTACTGCTTTCTTTCTTATCCTTCAGAGTTGTAATTTCTAAAAATACAGCATCAATAAAGCCGCTAATTACCTTTGATGCGGTGTGGTTTTTTTGATTGACTGTAAGCTGCAGACTTTTTATTTGATAAGCCGTTTTTTGTCCCGGCACAAATTGCGGGTATATGAGCCGCGGTTCGAAGGATACTCCGTTGTTTTTAATACCTGCTGTAAATATGTTGGCATAAGCAGGTAATCCATCTTCAAAAACTAGTGTTATTGTGCCATTTTTTCGGGTTGCGTGGCAGTATCGGATAGAATAACCTCCTTGTACGTCAGTTTTGCAATCGGCAGTAAAGTATAAATGGGCTTTATCTGCTTTAGTTATCTTCCCATCGATATTTTTAATGAGTTTTCCATTGTCGTCTTTATCCATATACCATGGGTAAGCCCAATTTTTGGTGAATGCAAAATTTGTTTTAAGCGCTTCATCAATAACTATTGGGGTGTAGGTTTTTTCCTGCGCGTTTACTTTATTGCAAGTAAACACAAGCAGCAGCATACTGCCGGCCAAAAGTTGATTAATCTTCATCGTTCCCTTGTATATCCTCTCCAAAGTGAATAATGTTGCCCGCGTTATCCAGGATGCTGAACTGGCGCATGCCCCAGGGCATATCTTTTAGCGGCCCGTTGGGATGCACTACACCTTGTGCCTTTAATTCTTCGTACAGTTTATCTACTTCGGTTACATTAATGTAGCAGCCCGTGGCTTTTGGTATCTCCGGATCGGTGCAAGGCCAGTGGTGGATAAAGATGCCATCGCGGCTGAATATGAGATACCCATCCCATGCAGAATGGAACGTAAAGCCCAGTTTCTCGGTATAAAATTTTACGGTTTCTTCTTCGTTTAGCGAGGCTAATATGGGGACGGCGGTGGTTAGCATGATGATTTCTTTCTATAAATAACCCAGTGTTTAGTTTGGGTTTTGATATAAAATGCAGTGCGATCCATCTTTGGTGGATTATCTTCAGGGTAGCTGTAATATATGCTATTAAGATACTCGCATATTCTCAGCCGCTCTTGCCATGACATCGCCTGAAAATAAGCGCCCTCATCTCCCGATTGCTTTGCTTTTTGTACGCAGTAAGCCGTCCAATGTAATTTATATTCAGCCATACCCAAATATACCTCATTTAATTATTTCCCTGTAACAACTTTGTTAAATCGTTTGCTTAAGAATTCCGGTTTTATTTAGATAAGTTTGCTTATTGCTCAATTAACTGATTTACAATGAAATTAAAACTACTTTACACCTGTATGGCATTTACGGGCTTAACGGTCAGCGCCCTCGCGCAGGAAACCGTTGATGTAGCCGCTGTTGCCAGGATCCGCGAAGAGGGGCTTAACCACTCCAAAGTGATGGACATTGCTTTTAACCTTACTGATGTATCTGGCCCGCGCCTTTCAGGTTCGCCGGGTTTGAAACGCGCACAGGACTGGGCTGTTAGCCAACTGAAAGAATGGGGGATGGCCAACTCTAAATTAGAGGCCTGGGGCAAATTTGGCAAAGGCTGGGAAGTGCAGAAAAACTACGCTGCCATTACCGTACCTTACTATCACGCCATTATTGCAATACCAAAGGCCTGGACACCCGGCACAAACGGCCCTATAAAAGGCGAAGTGGTATTGGTGAAAGCCGATAGCCTTGCCGATTTGGATAAATACAAAGGCGCCCTTGCCGGTAAGGTTGTAATATTTGACACCAAAGCCCTTACCGAGCGTACCTTTAAATCTGACGCTGCCCGTTATACCGACGAGGAACTGGATAAAATGGCACAGGCTACTATGGCCCCACGCGGCCAGCGCAACACCGCTTTCGACCCTAATTCGCCTGCTATGGCTGCAAGGCGCAAGCAAATTGCTATGCGTGCTGCAATGGCAACCTTTTTTGTTGACCAAAAAGTTGGGCTGGTATTAAGCCAGGGCCGGGGGACAGATGGCACCGTGTTTACCACTAATGGTGCATCGTACGCCGATACCGCTAAAGCCGTTGCACCCGAACTGGAAACCAGCAGCGAAGATTTTCAGCGCATTTTACGCCTGGTGAAAGCTGGTAAAAAGGTGGAATTGGAAGCAGACATCAAAACGGAATTCTTCACCAAAGACCTGCAGGGTTACGATGTAATTGCCGAAATACCCGGCACGGATAAAAAACTGAAAGAGCAGGTAATTATGATTGGCGGCCACTTAGACTCGTGGCATGCGGGTACCGGTGCTACTGATAACGCCGCCGGCAGCGCTGTAATGATGGAGGCCATGCGTATATTAAAAGCTATTGGCTTTAAGCCAAAACGCACTATCCGCATTGCCTTATGGAGCAGCGAAGAGCAGGGCTTATTTGGATCGCGTGGATACGTGCTTAACCACTTTGGCGACCCTAAAACGATGGCTCTAAAACCAGAGCAAGCTAAACTTGATGCCTATTATAACCTGGATAACGGTACCGGGAAGATACGTGGTATTTACTTACAGGGCGACTCTGCCGCAGGGCCAATATTTAAAGCCTGGCTGGAGCCGTTTAAGGACTTGGGTGCAACAACTGTAACCGTTAGCAACACCGGTGGTACCGACCACCAAAGCTATGATGCCGTTGGCCTGCCGGGCTTCCAGTTTATACAGGACGCTATCGACTACGGCTCGCGTACGCACCACAGCAACCAGGATACTTACGACCGCCTGATAGAAGAAGACCTTAAACAAGCCTCAACCATCATTGCCTCGTTTGTATACAACACCAGCGAGCGTACGGAGATGATCCCACGCAAACCGCTGCCAACAGTGGCTCCACCGCGGCCACCGGTTGCTCCGGCAAAAAATTAAACCCTAAGCCCCTGAAGGGGGAATTTAAAGGGAATGAAAAAGCGATTGGTTATTGGCCAATCGCTTTTTTAATATAGTATATCAACGGTCCCTTACGACGCTCTTGTATGCTTATTGCATTTAATATCTAAGCTTTGTACGCGGGCTACAATGGCTGCGGCATCATAACCGCATTCGGCCCAAAGCTCGGGTTGCTCGCCGTGCTCGATGATTTTATCGGGGATACCCAGGCGAATTACATTGGTGCCCAGGTATTTATTATCGGCCATAAATTCAAGCAGGGCGGTACCCATGCCACCTTCAATACAGCCATCCTCCACCGTAATTACGCAGCCAAACTTGCTAAACACCTCGTGCAGCATGGCTGCATCTAACGGTTTTACAAAGCGGAGATCGTAATGTGCGGGGTAGTAGCCAAGGTCGTTTAGTTGTG
>CBFGNE010000405.1:0-4550 GCA_965649995.1 uncultured Mucilaginibacter sp. | reverse complement strand
CAACTACGACCTGTTGAGCAACAACTACAACTATACTTTCACAACCAACCGTTTTGGGTTAAATTACCGGGTAGTGCAGGCAAAATACAATTTTGTACTTGGTATTGGCGGTCAACCGGCCACGCTGGAAGGCTTTAACGTAAAAACAAGCCAGGCAACTAAGGTAAATACGTTTAATGTGATACCTACCGCAAGGTTCGTATATAACTTCAGCAGGAGCCAAAATCTAAGTTTTCAGTACAATGGTACCAGCAACCAACCATCATTTAACCAGTTGCAGCCAGTGATAGATTTTTCTAACGCATCGTATCCGGTATTGGGTAACCCCAACTTAAGCCCCGAGTTTAACAACAGCCTGCAATTGCGTTATGGTAACTTCAGTTTCCAAACCGGCAATATCTTCTTCGCAAATGTTGGGTTTACGCAAACCGACAACAAAATTGTGAATATCAACACTACTTACCCGCGTGCTTTTACTCCGGCAGCTTTGACCGCCGACCCAACATTAAAAAACTTGGTTGGCGCCAACCTTATCAGATACCAAAATGCAAGTGGATACTATCAGGTAAACGGTGGGTTGGTTTACTCCAAGCCATGGTCGGAACGCAAATACACCATTATATTTAATACCAATGTTAGTTATACCAACAATATCGGTTTTGCCGACAGTGTGAGCGCAGACAACGTGGAGTCTCCTATCGAAAAAAACATTGCCAAAACGCTTACCTTATCGCCGGGGCTGCGTTTTAGGATAAACATTACGGATGTTATTGATGCCGAGCTAAATTCCAGCTATGCTATCAACAGGACAAACAACTCTTTAAATACCCCATCGTTTAACCAAAACACCAATATACGTACCCTAAACCTTGGGGCGAGCGGTAAAAATTATTTTTGGAAGGATTGGACACTGAGCTACGATTATACCAAAACATTTAATTACGGCTATTCGGACGCGCTTCAGATCAAAAACCCCAACATTTTAAATGCCTATGTAGAGCGCCGGTTTTTGAAAGACCATCGCGGCACTCTGCGTTTTGCAGCGTACGATTTGTTTAACGAGAACACCGGCTTTTCTACTGTAACAACCGGAAGTACGGTTACGCAAACCAACGTAAATAAGCTTGGGCGTTATTTCCTGCTATCATTTACGCTGCGGCTGCAAAAATTCTCGGGTAAAGCACCAACGCAAAACCCCGGCCGTGGCTTTAGAGGCGACGGTGGTGGCAGGCCCCCGGGTGGTGGCCCGGGCGGACCAGGCGGAGGTCCGATGTAATAAGGCATAACAAAAAAGCCATCCCTTTTATAAGCGGATGGCTTTTTTGTTTTTAAAGCGTTTATAGTTTAGTTGCTTACCAGCACGGTTTTGATAACCCGTTCCAATTCCTCCAGGTCGAAGGGTTTGGCAAGGTAGGTTTCGGCGCCGGCGTGCCCTGCAAGCAGCTGTATATCGCTATTGGCCGAGAAATATACTACGGGTATATGCCTTAATGCCTCGTCTTTTTTTAGAGTTTGGGTAGCTATTATCCCCCCGGCATCGGGTATCCAGTTATCCATCAATATAACATCGGGCAAAATACCGCCCACTTTATCGGCGATATTATTACAATCGGTAAAGGTATGCACCTGCCATCCCTGCTCCTCTAAAATATAGCTGCAGATAGACAAGATATCCTCATCGTCGTCGAAAATGATAATTTTTTTAGGCTGTTTGTTCATCGGGGTGTAGAGGCGTGAAGCTATAAATAGTTTTTAAAAAAAGCAAATATTTTAATTATAACCGAAATGCATTTGCCAGCATATATAAATTACTGCGCTTTTTACCTTTAGTTTTCGGTCGCAATTTTATAGCTATAGACAGATCGGCCCAGATGCCCCTCATCATCGATTCCTTCTATTACCAAGCGGTAGTTACCGGCAGCCCCGGGACTTAGAAACTCAAACGAAGCGTTACCTTTTTCGTCACTAATAATGTTAGGCTTCCAATAAATGGTTGCTTTTTTATTTACCCCGGTCAATGCGGCGGAGGGTTCAAATGCAGGTTGGTAAAACTCCCGCATTTTATCGTATCCTTTGAAAAGTAGGGTTATTAATCCTTGGGGGATAATTTTGTTTCTTGCTAACTGCTCCTGGGTAAAACCCTTTTTCATGGTAACCACAATAGCACCACCAGCAGCATTAGACCCGTATATAGCCAAATTACCTCCACTTCGCAATACTTCTACAGCATACACATTTACTGCGCTGATGTCTTCCAGGCTTTCTAATGGCACCTGTACACCATCTATAATAACAACCATCGGAGTGGGGTTAATCCGGGCTAAAGCGCGAACAGCGTAAAATGCTTTCCCCTGAATAATTACGCCGTTCATCCTGTTCAACAGGCAATCCTTTAAATTAATGCATCCTTTACCTTCGAGGGCTTCGCCTGATATTACCTGGTCGGCATGGCTGGGGCCAAGTATGTTGGAGGAGTACTCTAATTTAGGAGTGAAAGGTTTTTTGTCTCTTATTATAACTTCCTTTAATTGGTGTGTTTTGCTAATGGAATCCTGCTTTGTTAAAGTTTTATAATCATTAAAATTATCGGTCATCAAAGCTGATTGGCTGGTGGTAAGTCGTTGCTCAGTTGTGGGCAAATTTGTGCTGTTTATCGCAGCGTAAACAGGTTTATTTACTTCTATTACTACATTGCGGTTGTTTTTTGCCGTTTTTGCCTGCAATACTAATTTTACCGTATCGCTGAGCGCAAGGTTATTGAATGCAAAATAGCCATCAGCATTGGTGGTAGTGTCGGCAGTGAAATTTTCAGCGGCTGCCACTAAGTTTATATTCCCGTTAGCAACAGGTAGCCCGGCCTTTGTTTTTACGGTGCCAGTCAATTGCAAAGCTTTTTCTGGTAGATAAGAAACCGTTTCTGATTCGGGCGAGAAGGCTTTCTCCCAGTTAAATTTATGGTAGCCTTGCGTAAGCATCAGGAGGTCGAGGTTGGTTGTTGATTTTGCATTTGTACTGAGGAAGTAGCTGTTTGCGTTTTCGATATTCCCCCGCAATTCCGCGGTCAACAACAGGTTGCTGAGGATGCTGTTTTCGGCGGTCTCATTTATAGCTGAGTACGCGTTATTGGTAATGGCTACCGAATAGCTGCCCATGGTCACATTATCTAGTCCACTTTTCGTCCTAATACCAACTTTTATCTTTTGGCTTAGACCGGTAATAGAGGACAATGGTTTCACATCGATTCTAAGCGTATCGGGGTTGCGGATGAACACAATGCGTTCGCAAAGGGGCAGCCCTTCGCCCGAAAAGAGGGTAAAACGGGTAATGCCAGAGGGAAACCGTGCTTTATCAACTGAAGCCGAGACCTTTTCAGCTTTCAAAGCGCCCGCTGTTGTAAAATAAATTTTGCCGTTGGTTTGCGCAACCAGGTAAAACAAAGCGCTCTTCTGCTCAATCAACAAGGCATTATTGGCGGCTATCATCACTTGCAAACTACCTGGTTTATCCACAACCGATAATACGAAGCCTTTAGGTTGGACCGCAGGCAAATCAATTACGTACTGGGGTAAATCTTTGGCGGTTATCTTTGCGCGATAGGTTTTTCCGTTTTCCGGCATCAGCGCAAATACCCCCATGCCTAAATAAGCCGTGGCGAAATCTGCAACTACTTTGCCATCATTGTCAATCACTACGCCACTCACATCCTCGCCCAACCCATTCGCATTTATAGCCTTTATGCCCACCCGCGACCGCAGCCCGGCGACAAGATTGCCGCCTTCGGGCATAAATTGAACATTTGGAGTTTGTTTTTGGGTAATTGAGTTATTGCTGGTAGGCAGCGCTCCGCCTATCTGTATATCAGCATTGAAAAAGCTTTCCTCGCCCTGGTTTTGCATCCATTTGGTATATGCCCTAATACGGTATATCCCAGGCGTATAAGCAATGCTTAACGGAATGCCGCCCCAGGTAACACCCGCCGTCAAGGGCAATATTTGCCGCTGTACTACCGAGTCAGTTTTGTTAATAAGTTCCACATACAGTACGCCACTTAATGCCGATAGCTGGTGTTTATAGCCAACAACCGTGTAAGCTTTAAACCAGACAGTATCGCTCGCGCGGTAATTTTGATTATCTAAGTGCAGGTAAATTCTTTCGACGGGGTGGCTTTGCGTATAGGCCTCCATAGCTGCATCGGCTTTAAACAAAAAGCTGCTATCTACTTGCGCAAGGCAGGGGCGCCCGAGAGCTAAAAACCCGAGTATTAACCATTTCCAATTACGCTGTGCCGCTTTCATGCATTCGTTTTATCCAGCCCAGCCTTCTCTATCTAAACTGCGGAAGTGGATGGCCTCTGCTAAATGCTCCAGCAGTATCTCTTCACTTCCGGCAAGGTCGGCAATGGTGCGGGAAACCTTGAGGATACGGTCATACGCCCGGGCGGAAAGGCCCAGTTTCTCCATGGCTTTTTTCAGCAGCGTTTGCCCGGCCTGGGTTATTTTACACACATCGCGCACCATCTGCGGGCTCATTTGAGCGTTGGCGTGCAGGTC
>CBFGNE010000404.1:0-4560 GCA_965649995.1 uncultured Mucilaginibacter sp. | reverse complement strand
GGCAGCCTGGTGGATAATTGGAGCGTTGCCAGCCACAAAACCATACAGCCGGGCGATAGGGCATACATGGTACGCCTTGGCGTAGAGCCAAAAGGCATTTTCGCTTCGGGTATCATCTCTTCGGAACCCTATATAGCGTTTCGAAAAGGGAGGCATTACCACCGGATTGAGATCAGTATAGACACTTTATTGAACCCGGATAAAGAACCCATCCTTACTATGGATATCTTAAAAACCGGCAATTTGGCTATGCAAACGTGGTCGCCGCAGGCTTCGGGTATATCCATCCGGCCCGAACTGGTGGATGAACTGGAAGGTGTTTGGCAGGATTTCCTCAATCCTTAGCATGTCGCAAAACAACCCCTAACTGGTCGTTTTTACGCGCTACCGGGTGTGTTGTTTGTACCTACCTTTGAATTAACAAAAACACAAAAACATTATGGCAACTCAAATTTTCGTGAATTTACCCGTAAAAAACCTTGATAAATCTGTGGATTTCTTCAAAAAATTGGGGTATTCCTTTAATGCTCAATTTACCAACGAACAAGCTACCTGCATGATCGTAAGCGACACCATTTTTGTGATGCTACTGGTAGAACCCTTCTTCAAAACTTTTAGCAGCAAGGACATTGCCGACTCCTCTAAGGTAGTGGAATCGATCATCTGCCTTTCGGCAGATAGCCGGGAGGCTGTAGATGATATCCTCGGCAAAGCGGTTGAGGCGGGCGCCGCTGCCCCTAAAGACAAAGTTGATTACGGCTGGATGTACAGTTGTAGCTTTGAGGACCTGGACGGCCACCAGTGGGAATACGCGTGGATGGACCCGGCCGGCATGCCACAGCATCAATAAGCATTGTGAAAAAGCAGTACCCGGACTTATCTTTTGGGTGCTGTTTTTTTGTTTCCCCCTTCGCGCGTGTAATGAAACTTATCCTTCAGCCTTAAAAACCACGCTTCGAATACGAAAGAGAAACTGACTATGATAGCAAGGAATATAAGTTTAAAGCCGATAACTCCCCACAAAGGTAATTGCGTAAAATATTGCATCCATGGCTGCAGGCTCCTGGGCCCGGCGAACAACACCTGCCATATATAAATACTATAGGATAACATGCCCAATGTGGTTAAGAAGGCATTGCTAAGTATTTTTGACAGGAAATCCTTTTGACTGATGACCATAACGAGGGCAAGCCCGGTGAGTATCGCCGACAAATATTCTGATACGTATTTTGTATAAAACAAAAAGGTTTTGGCATGGATGGTAATACCCACCAACAGCACCGCCAAACTTAAAAACTTGTTGGCTTTCAGTTTTTCGGACGTGATTATGCCTTTAAACATCAGCAGCGAAAACGCCGAGCCGATAAGAATGATCACCGGCCCCTTCCAAAATGAGTAGTTACAAATACGCGCAAGCAGGTGTAAAACAATATTGCTTGCAAATACAGCTGGCGCAAAGTAATTTATGATACAAACTGCCGGCACAATAAGCACTATAGCCATTGAGATGATGGTATACCACCTTATATTGAAAGCCAGCAAGATAGGGAACGTAAGGTAAAACTGTTCCTCCACCGCTAACGACCAAAAATGCGCAGTATACGGCTCCTGTGGCATGGGCATATTTTTAAAGAATAACATAGCCGCAAAAAAATCAAAAAGCCGGATATGCAATTCAAAAACATGATTAAGCATCGCAAGTACCAACAAAAACAACCATGCAACAGGCAGTATGCGCAATGCGCGACGGATGTAAAAGTGTTTTAAAGAGATTTGGCCATTCCGCAGTTTTTCTTTGATGAGCAGGGTGGTTATCAAAAACCCGCTCAGAACAAAAAATATATGCACCCCTGTGGTGCTGTTAAAAAGGATACCAAAGTGCCAGGTGTAATAATTAACGCCAAAATGCCCAAATACCAATAGCAATATCGCCAGCCCGCGCAGGCCATCCAACGCCGGGAAGTGGCTTTGCTGTAGCGCAGCGGGTACTTCTGTAATATCTGCAAATAGCTTGCGGTAAAGTGTTTTTAAATATGCCAAAGCGTTGTTGAGAGTGATTGGGGCTAAGATACTGTAAATTGCGAAATTGCAATTCTTGCAGGCTTTAGCACGTCCAGACCGCTCGCACATTTTTTTTCGACGGAGCGTGGAAGCAGTGGGCTAAATCGTCGCTTATACGCCGCACACCAATAACTGCGCCGCGTTTAAAGATGCTTAAAAACGAATATTTTACGAGCGTAAACATCACTTGCAACAACTTCACCATTATTAGTAATTGCCAGGCCGGTTACGGTGGTGGTAAGAAAATCGCCTTCGCCAATTTTTTCCCTTAATTCGCCATTTTCATCTGTTTTTAATACGTAACCCGGCATAGCTATAAATAAGTTATCGCCCTTGCCTTTAATTGCATAACAAGGCGCTCCCGCATCCCACGATTTAATAAAGTTGCCAACCTTATCGTAAATGCGTATGACGCTGTTCCTGGGCGAAGTAACAAATATTTTGTCTTTAAAATAAGTTACACCAAATGGGTAAGGCCCATCTATCTGCCTGTCCGTTTGTATGGCGGCAGTAAACTTAAGCAGGAAGTTGCCGTTTTTATCGTACTTCTTAACGTTATTATTTTGCCCGTCTACAACGTAAATGTTTTGCTCGTTGTCTACAGTTATCTCTTCAACGTTTTGAAACTGGGCGTCGCCGGTACCATAAGCGCCCCACGTTTTCAGTATATTTCGGTCCTTATCAAGCAATGTTACATAGGCAAGTCCTGATGCATTGGTTACCACCGTATTGCCGTTGCTAAGGAAAGCTATTCCTCGCGGCGATGGCCCCGAATAAAATAACTGTGTGTAATTGCCGGCAATGTCGAATTTCTGCACGTTGTAACGGTTATCATCGCTAACATATATATTGCTCAGGCTATCAACTTCCACATGCATAGGGAATTGAAACTGGCCAAGCCCGCTACCCTGGGAGCCAAACGACAAAAGTTTACTGTAAGTTTTACCAGAGGTGTATCCGAAGTTAACGTCGCTAAACGGACTATACTCAGTAGCACTGTTATATATCTTTACCTTATAAAAAACTTTCACAAGAGGCGTGCCTACAAAATCTGTTGCTGCAGTATCTGCTGTTTCTGTCAGTAGCTTATATTGGTTTTCAGTATCGCTAAATTTATATACCTGGTATTTTTTTGCTAATGGCACCTTCGTCCATGATATCACAATTTTATCGCCGAATGCGCCTTTGCTTGCATTTAAATTGATTGGCCTGTCTAATATAACATCAGCTGGTGGTACAACAGGGGTTTCAGTAACTTTAGGGGAATCTTTTTTGCAACCTGTATGCAGAAATAAAATAGTGATTAGTACGGCGAGAATGAATCGATAATTCATGTTTAGGTTAATATATCCTCAAAGATAGTATTTTGCCCCATAACCCGAGGTGTTATAATCAAAAAAGCCACTCTCTTGCAAGAATGGCTTTTCTGGGTTTCAAATCTTCCGGTACTATCACACTTTGATCTCAACTTCAATTTCTCCGGGGCAATAGAAGCTCGCATATAAATTAATAAACCGAATAAATCTTACTTACTGCCTCCGTCGTCACATGTAATTCAAACAGAAAGTTCTTATAAGCAGCGGCATTAAATAGCTTAATTTCGCTATCAGGTTTGCCATCGGCAAGGATAAAAAAGGCCAAACCGATTGTATAGGTTGATTCAGGCAAATTTATGGGGCTTGTGTAGCTTTTTATCTTTGTTAACACTAATGAATCACATTCCTTATCAATATGCCTAACCAAATAAGCACTGTCTATCAATTTACTCTTATTCAAATGAATGCTAACGGCAATCCTGCCCTGCACATTTCGTTCTTTCGCAAGCGCTGGATACTTTACGTTCCTTAATAAATAATTTTTAAAAGCGGAAACAGTTGAATCAAGATTAATAGCACCTTTTTGCGCATTTGCAAATAATGGAATTCCGGCGACAAGTAAAATTAATAGACGCTTATGCATAAAAAGTTGGGGCAACTGACTGTTAATTATCAAAGATGCTTGAAAATTCTTCAAACGCAAAAAAGCCACTCCTTTGCAAGAATGGCTTTTTCGGTTTCAGATCTTCCGGTACTATCACACTTTGATCTCAACTTCAACTCCGCTTGGCAATTCAAGCTTCATTAAAGCATCTACAGTTTTTGAGTTTGAACTGTAGATATCCAATAACCTCTTGTAAGAGCATAATTGGAATTGCTCGCGTGCTTTTTTGTTTACGTGCGGTGAACGTAATACAGTGAAAATTTTCTTTTCGGTTGGTAACGGCAGCGGGCCGCTAACTACAGCACCCGTAGGTTTTACTGTTTTTACGATCTTCTCGGCAGATTTATCCACCAGGTTGTAATCGTAAGATTTTAATTTGATCCTGATTCTTTGGCTCATGTTTGTTTTGTTTTGATGATTTCACCGATTTGAGGATGATTTCACCGATTTTTAATTGGTCCGCTATAAGAGCTATTAGTTATAGAGAACCGGTTGATTATTATTTAATGATTACACCGA
>CBFGNE010000403.1:0-4571 GCA_965649995.1 uncultured Mucilaginibacter sp. | reverse complement strand
CCGTGCCTGCCTTCACTTTATTTTCCTCAAAAGCAATGCCGTTGCTGGTATCAACACCATTAGCTGCAGCGTTTAACGATGCGTAAAGTGGTTTCACCCCTAACTGACCGTATACTTGTTTAAGCGCCCTGATATTACCCGTTTTTGTTTTCGGCAGTGTTGTATTACCAACATAGCGCACCGGCGGATGCTCTATACCTAAACTGCTTGCATAAACTTTTTCGCATATCTCTTTGAATGCCGGCCCGGCTGTTGAGGCCGCGTAATAGCCGTTCTTCGGGTCGTTTATTACTACGATAAGCGAATACTTTGGATGGTCTGCCGGGAAATAACCGCAAAACGATGACTGGTACTGCTTTTTCTTATATCCGGCCCTGCCATCAGCAACTTGTGCCGTACCCGTTTTGCCGGCTATTTTAAACATGGCGCTTTTTACGTTGGTTTTACCGGTACCCTCGCTCACAACGCCTTCCAGCATATCCTGCAATTTTTTCAGCGTAACATCCGAACACATTTTCTCGTTGATCGTTTTCGTCTCAAACCGTTCGATGGTGTTGCCCAGCCTCCTTATTTCCTTTACAAAAATTGGCGATACGTATTTACCGTTATTGGCAATTGCGTTGTAAAACGACAGCATTTTAAGCGGCGTTAACTGCATTTCGTAACCATAGGCCATTTGTGGCAATGTCATATACTTGTTCCAGCTGGCATTTTTTGGGTTTTTAACAACAGGTTGCGCTTCGCCGGGTATTTGCAGCCCAAACTTTTCGTTAAGGTGCCACTTATACAGGTGGTTGGTAAACTTTGCCTGGTTATTGGTATAAAACCTGTTTACCAATGAGGCCACCGCAGCGTTTGAAGATTCCTCGAAAGCCCGTTTTACCGATACCGTACCAATACTACCGTGCGAATCTTTAATGATATGGCTGTTGCCGGGAATTTTATAGTTCTCGGTACTTACCAGGTTATTGGTATCAATCAGTTTATCTTCCAGCAAGGCCATGTACGATACTACTTTGAATGTAGAGCCCGGATCCTGGTTACCTGCAATGGCATAATTAAACTGCTCTTTAAAAGTGCCATCCTTCATTTTGGTGTAGTTGGCTATCGCACGCACTTCGCCGGTAGCAACCTCCATCAAAATAACCGTACCGTGGTCGGCGTCGCTTGTTACCAATTGTTTTTCCAGCGCGCTTTGTGCAATGTCCTGAAAATTGATATCGATGGTAGAAATAATATCCGCGCCTTCTTTTGGCGCAATATCGTCTTCCTCATTTATCGGGATCCAAACACCACCTGCCAGGCGCTGCTCTAAACGTTTGCCGCTTTCGCCGTTAATGTAATTCATGTAAGCGCCTTCCAACCCTACGCCATTTTTTACGTTCTCGTTTTTGTACCCTATAGTACGTTGCGCTAACGACTTAAATGGCAGTATCCGCTTATTTTGCATCTCTACGATGAGCCCGCCTTTATACTTGCCCAGGTTAAATACCGGGAACTTACGTATCTCAGCTAATTCGCGGTAGCTTACCCTGCGCCTTACCAACTGGTAGCGCGATTTTTCTTTACGCGCTTCGCGGAATATACGGGAGTACTCCTTTGCCGGCCTGTCCTTAAAAAAATTGGCCATTTTCATGGATAAGGAATCTATCTTCTCATCAAAAACCTTATCGTCGGCTATGCCCGATGCCCTCATATCCATGTGGAGGTCATACTCGGGTACCGAAGTGGCCAGCAAACTGCCATCCGAAGAAAAAATATTCCCTCGTGCGGCTTCGATGGTTTTATAACGGGTTGAGTTTTCCTGTGCCATTGCTTTCCATTTATCGCCCTGCACTAACTGTACGCGGCATAATTGAAAAACCACAGCCCCGGCAAAAAGCAGAATTAACCCAAAAGCGAGGTATACCCTCAGCAATATGTTAGTCCTTATACTCATTCCTGTTCACCCTCCTTTACTATTATCTTTTGCGGCGGCTGCTCCGACGAACGCACCCCGAGCGAATCTGCCTCCGCCCTTTTCGTAACCTCGCTTAATGTGCTTTTAAAGGCCAGTTCAGCCTTGCTGCTTTTGTATTCCCAGCTCAGCTCTTTTACCTCTTTGCCTACTTTATCAATATCGCGTATGTTGTTATCCGATACGTGCCTTAGCCCTATGTACACCATGCATAAAAAAGCTATGTAAAAAATAAAGGGTAAAGCACGGGTAGCATCATCAGTACTGATAACCCCGTTTTTTAAGAATTGCGTCAGGAAGTTATCGGGAATACCGCGCTCGGGTTTTTCCTCAACAACAAGCTCCTGGTCAGCTTCTTCCTCAATTTCTGTACGGAAACGGTTGCTCATTTTTTTACAGCTATCCTTAATTTTGCACTGCGTGCCCTGTTATTATTTGCTATCTCCTGTGCCGATGCAGTAATTGCCCCGCGGCTTACCGCATCAAAGGGTTTATTATCGTTACCATAAAAATCCTTCTCCACTTCGCCGCTAAACTTGCCTTTGGCAATAAAATTCTTCACCAACCGGTCTTCCAGCGAGTGGTAACTCATTACTACAAGCCTGCCGCCAACCGCCAATACCTCTGCCGACTGTATCAAAAAATCCTTCAGCGCCTCAAGTTCCTGGTTCACTTCTATCCTCAGGGCCTGGAAAACCTGCGCCAGGTATTTATTCTCTTTCCCTTTCGGGATGCGGTTGCTTATAGCATTCTTCAAATCGGCCACGGTAACTATTGGGCCATTAAGCCTTGCCGTTACAATGGTATTCGCCAGCGATTTTGCATTTTGTATCTCGCCATACATCCCAAAAATGCGGTGCAGGTCGGCCTCGCTGTACTTATTAACCACTTCTTTGGCGCTCAGGTCCGATTGCTGGTTCATCCGCATATCCAGCTCGGCATCAAAGCGGATAGAAAAACCCCGTTCCGCCTGGTCGAACTGGTAGGATGATACACCAAGGTCTGCCAGTATGCCATCTACCGGGATAGCCCCGTGCAAACGGCTAAAGTTTTTCAGATAGCGGAAATTCTGGTCGATGAAAGTAAAACGCTCATCATCAATCTTATTCTGCTGGGCATCGGCATCCTGGTCAAAAGCCAATAGTTGCCCATCCTCATTCAAATGCTTCATTATTTCGCGCGAATGGCCGCCACCACCAAAAGTTACATCCACATAAGTGCCGTTGGGCTTAATAGCTAAACCTTCCATGCATTCCTGCAGCATAACGGGGGTATGGTAATTACTCATTCACGCGTTTTTTTGTACCCATTACTTCTTCGGCCAATTCGGCAAAATTCTCCGGCTCATTGGCCAGCATCACTTTATGCGCCGTTGCATCCCAAACTTCAATTTTGTTCAGCATGCAGGTAAGCACTATATCGGTACCAATGCCGGCATGCTCAAACAGGTTTTTCGGAAGATTCACCCTTCCGGCGCTATCCGGTATCATTACCGTAGCCCCGGCAGTAAAATATCTCACAAATGCAATGCTTTTCCTGTCGAATTCGTTAAGTTTGCTTAGTTCATCCAATTTTTTGTCCCATTCTTTTTTGGTGTATATAACCAGGTAATTCTCGAGGCCGCGGTTGATCACAAGCCCCTCAGAGTCAGCTTCAGGAAGCTGCTTTTTGAGGCCAGCAGGGATCATCATCCGCCCTTTGGCATCCAGTTTACATTCATATTCACCTGTTAAATAGGACATTTTAATTGGTTAACATTTTTCGTAATGTAAAAGTACCGCTTTTCTCCACTTCTTAACACTTTTTCCCACCAAAAAGTTTTCAACATTTTTGGTGCCTATTTTTCTGTATACGCCCGTTTTAAAGGCTAACAAAATGGCTAATAAGCAACTAATACTAAGCATGTTAGCAATTTACCTTAGCGCGCAATAAAAAAAACTCAAAAACGCCAAATAGCACGTAATCAGGGCTTAAGGGCAGGCGTACAAATAGGTAATCAAAACCTTGCAGATATTGTCCAAAAATCGATTTTTATTAGAAAAAGCTCCAAAAACATCCCATTGGTGGGAAGGAGTGGGAGCGATTTGGCGGGGAGGTTTCTAATCGATAAGTTTAATATTTATCCAACTTTACCCGATTAATTCTAAAAATTCACTTAATTCGGATGCTGATAAATAAAGGTTGCAGCAAATTTACTTTAGTGAAATTTTAGATGATCATAGTTATACAATGTACCGACAGGATTGGGCTGGTGGCAGCCATTTCGGGCTTACTGTCGCAAAAGCAATTCAACATTATTTCGATGCAGGAGCATGTAGATAAAGGCGAGCAGCTTTTTTTTATGCGGATTGAAGTTGATAAAACTGATGAGACTGCCGAACTGGAAACCGGACTGCAACAAATATTGCCGGATGGGGCCATCATCAAAATAAACCCCAACGCCGAAAAGAAGGTTATTGTACTGGTTACTAAAGAGTACCATTGCCTGGCAGATATATTGGTACGCAACTACTTTAAAACGCTTGGCGCTACCGTACAATGCGTAATTGGCAACCACGATACCCTGCAGGATATATGTAAACGTTTTGATGTGCCTTTTTATAACATCCCCTTT
>CBFGNE010000402.1:0-4575 GCA_965649995.1 uncultured Mucilaginibacter sp. | reverse complement strand
TTGATGGCTTTTTTAGCAAATCAAATTTTATTTCTAAAATAATTAGCAATTGTAAAATAATTTCCCTACATTTGTATATACAATATGCCAATCGGCATTTTAATCATAACTCAATTATTACCTTCATGACTTACTTTTACACAGCCGCCGAGCTTAGCGACCGGATTGAAAGGTATTTCCTTTCTGTAAAGGGCGCGCCCGAGCCGGAAAAAAAACCTCAGCTAAAAAACAGGAAAAAAGAATCGCCAACTGTTATCCGCATTACAACAGAAGATAGCACCAGTCCGCCGCTACTTACCGGGTTGGCGCTCTTCCTTGGTTTCCCAAGCCTGGATGAGTTTGAGGCATACGAACAAAAAGGCGTTTATAAAAAAATATTGCAGGAAGCGCGCCTGCGTATTGCCTGCGAGTACGAAAAAAAATTGCATAACGCTTCGCCCGCGGGCGCCATTTTTGCACTTAAGTGCATGGGTTGGAGCGATAAGCCTAACGCACGATCTAAAAAAACAACCTCGGGTAAATTCCTGATCAAGGTAATTAACAGCGGGCCTAAACTTGCCGAAGCAGAAAAAGACGTGGCAATATAATTGCCCTACGCCCTGTTAACACTACCACCATTTTATCTTCTCCGCCTCCCCTGCTGTTCGGCCGGCCGGCATTATATTCATTATTCATCCCAGTGTTTTAAAACGATGGAAACTTCTACATTATTCAGCAGAAACTTTACCGCAAGCGCCGGCGTAGTGATAAACCAGGGTGGCACAAGCTCGGGCAAAACGTATGCTATTGAACAGGCCTTATTTTGTTTTGCCTGTTATGCACCAAACCAGGTTATTACCGTAGTTGGGCAGGATATCCCCAACCTAAAGGCCGGTGCCCTGCGCGATGCGCAAGCCATATACGATGCATCGGATACGTTGCAGCAATTGGTAAAAAATTATAACAAAACCGACCGGGTGTTCGAGTTCAATAACGGTAGCGTTATTGAGTTTAAAAGCTACAGCGATGCACAGGACGCCAAATCGGGCAAGAGGGATTACCTGTTTTTGAACGAGGCCGACGGCATTAAATGGGACGTTTATACCGAGTTGGCCCTGCGCACCCGCAAACGCATCTATATAGATTATAACCCCAACAGCGAATTTTGGGTACACGAAAACCTGATAGGCACCCCCGGTGTGCAACTCATCATTTCCGACCACCGGCACAACCCTTTTGCAGAAGAGAGCATCCGCAAAAAAGTGGAAGCGCTAAAAGATATTGATATAGAACTTTGGAAAGTTTACGCCCGTGGCCTTACCGGCAAAATAACCGGCCTGGTTTTCAACAACTGGCACGTATGCGAAGCTATCCCCGATGATGCCAAACTACTGGCTGCCGGGCTCGATTTTGGCTTCACCAACGACGAAACAGGCTGCCTGCTGGTATACCGGCAAAACGGCGAGCTTTGGGTAGACGAGATGTTTTACCAAACCGGGCTCACCAACACCGATGTTGGCAAAAAACTTAAAGAAGCCGGCATCAGCAAAAATACCGAGATCATAGCCGACAGCTCCGAACCAAAATCGATAGAAGAACTACAGCGGCTGGGCTGGTATGTTACCGGTGCAAAAAAGGGCGCGGATAGCGTTATCAACTCGATAGACATCCTGAAACGCTATAAAATAAACGTAACCCGTGCCAGCGTAAATCTGCGTAAAGAGCTGGGTAAATACAAATGGAAGGTAAACAAGGCCGGCAAAACCACCAACCAGCCCATAGATGCTTGCAACCACCTGATAGACCCGCTGCGCTACGTTGCGTTACATAAGCTGAAAATAGAAGCCGTAAAAACGTTAAAAAGCAGGTTGCCAGCCCCCCAAACGCCGCCGGCAACCGGAAGCATCTTCGAAGAACTCATCGGCATGGTATAACCTTTCGGTGTAATCCCAAAAACAAAATCGGTGAAACGGCGAAGCCATCTTGAGCTCCATAATAAAAACAACAACACGCGAGAAATCGATCCGTGCCATCGGTGTAATCAAAAAAACATATCGGTGTAATCCAAAACAATAATATGATAGAAAAAAACCTAAAAACAACCCAGGGCAAGCTACGCGTAAGCATGCCCACGCAGCTAAGCGAAGTAACGCTGGGGCAAATGATGCAATTGCAGGAAGCGCCCGACCTGAAAGACCTGGATGCCATTAGCATCCTCTCCGGCGTACCCGGCTCCGAGCTTCAAAACGTAAGCAATACCGATGATTTTATGGGTTTTGCCGATGCCGTGCTAAGCCTATCGCACCAAATAAAACACCTGTACAACAGCGATGCCGTACCCAAAACCATTACGTTGGAAGTCGGCGAAAAACAAGTGACGCTTGCTGTGCTAAAAAACCTCTCGGTAGAGCCGGCAGGAGCCTTTATGGCCGCACGGGATGTGATAGCCGATGAAATAGCAAGCCATATTAAAATTTATGGCGAAGAAAACTGGCAGGATTACTTTAATCCCTCGCTTACAGCATGCTGCAAAGTACTCGCCTATTATTTTTATTGCCGGGCAACGGGTAATAGTTATGACGAATACGCTGCCGCCAATTTTACCGATGTAATCAAAAAACTATGGGTAACGGAGGCACTGCCCATCGCCAAACATTTTTTTATGAGTTATCCCAACTTATCGAAACCGAAAACCGGCTTTTGGCATCAGCTGCTACGGCTCTTGAAAAAAGGGCTGGCATACACGCTTTCGAAAAGTTTAGGTATATCAACACCGTAAACGCCCTGGCCGGCGGCGATATCACCAAATGGAGCTATATACTGGCCATGCCCTACGAACGCATCCTCACCAAACTCCTCCTCAACAAAACCGAAGCAGAGTACCAGAGGAAGTATGCAGAATTGCAGAACAGTTAGCGGTGGGCAGTTGGCAGTTGGCAGTCGGCAGTCGGCAGTCGGCACATCAATCGAAACAAACTATACTATACTCCACCCACCACTCAATCATCAACCACTCACCACTACAACATGCGCAACCAAATCCAATCCGTTGTACAAACGCTTACCGGCGCGCCCGGCTTTTTGTACGGCACCGAAAAAGAATTAAATACCCTGGCCGATGATGCCGCCTTCCCCTGCGTAATGCTTTACCCTTTGCAGCCCATTGTGGTATCGCCGCAGGTAAACGGCTCGGTAGATAATGTTTTCACCCTCTACCTGGAGTTTTTGTACAAAACAGAATTTGGGCAATACACGGCCGAAAACGAAACCTATGTGCAGCAGGCCCTGCGGATGGCCAACGAATTTATGGTAAAGGCCGCCAAATACCGCGATGGCGATGGCCGCTATTTCCGTATTAAAGCCGGCGAAAAAGCCAAGTGCCTGCCCGTATACAATAAGTTTGATACCAACACCACCGGCGTAGGCCTAACCGTTACCCTGAACACGATGTATTACGAATATTTAGGGTGAAGGGTGAGTAGTGAAGGGTGAGTGGTGAGTAGTTCAACCTCCCTGTCAACCTGCAATAACCACTCAAATTCACCATTCCCCTGGCAACCATTCACCCAATAAACCACTCACCAATCAACCGCCCATGAGCTTACTACCACTTTTAGATTATACCAACACCCACACCAGCGGTACCCAAACCAATGGGCAGGTGTACATTAAAATTGTTGATGCCGATACCGGGCAGTTAACCAATGGCAACAACATAGAGGTATGGTTCCGCCAGGATACCAATGGCGAAACCATCAACCGATCGGTAATTATCGCCGGGCAGTACAGCCCTATTTATACCGGTTTAATTAAAGATACCGACCCGCTTAACCCCTTTTACGTAAGCTTTGGCCATTTAACATTTACCGAGCCATCCGGGCCGCCGCCACCGTACCCTTATAATGTTTGCGACCTTGCCATCGGCTCCATAACCATCAACAGCCCCGAGACCGCGCCCGGCACCAACGACGGGCAAATAACTGCAAATGCCACCAGCAGTTATGGCGGCATCGAGTACAGCCTCGACCATGAATACTACCAACCCTCCCCTACCTTTGGCGGGTTAAGCGGCGGGGTAAAAACCGTTTACGCGCGCGATGCAAACGATTGCCAGGCCCAGTTAAGCGTACAATTAAATACACTGAGCAGCCTGTTGCTTTCCGCCCCATCCGTTACCCTGCCCGATGGCAACACCTCCCGCTGGAACGCAGCCTTCAACCCAGTTGTGTTTACTTATCAGCGTAAAGATTTTGGGGTGATCTCGGTGGCCGAAGATACCGAACATGGCTATGCCGTACTTAGGGTGAATGCCGTATTGAATCCTCCCGGCGCACACCAGCCGATGTTATTGGCCGGAGACAAGGTGTACGTTAATGCAGGCCCATACAATGGCATTTACGATGTAATAATGGTTACAGGCACGGCATACCTTACTATAAAAACGCCCTTTGCAGGCAACGCCGGCGGCTTTATCAATATAAACCAAATGCGCCCCTATTACAAAGTGCTTACGCGCATCACTTATATTGATAAGCAAAGCGGCGCTGCAAAAACCATTACATCAACCAACAGGCCCAATAATACCGGTTTAGTTAA
>CBFGNE010000401.1:0-4579 GCA_965649995.1 uncultured Mucilaginibacter sp. | reverse complement strand
AATTAGAATAGCATTAGAATAGCGGCGCGCGCTTGTTACTTTAAAAATTGCACTATAAAGATACTGCCGTGCCCAAGTTCCGACTCCACGCGGATGGTCCCTTTAAACAATTCGATGATCTTGCTGGTGATATACAACCCTATACCACTGCCCGGGACCGTACTGTCTTTATTTACCCTAAAAAACGGGTCGAATATCTTAGCAGCGTCCACCACACTAATACCCTGCCCCTGATCGGCAATTGCAATTTTTATACGACTGGTGTCGGCTTCAAAATTAAGCGTTACCGGGCTATTGCCCGAATATTTAAAGGCGTTATCAATGATGTTATTTAAGGCAATATACAGCATAGATTTATGGGCCGGAAGGGTAAGCAGGTCCTCATCTTCCGGCAAATTCGGCAGCTGTATTTTAAGCATGCCCGGCCCTTTTTTGGTGGCCCAGTATTCATCCAGTTCCCATATCAATTCATCGGCCCTTACGGGCGTAAGTGCTGCGCGGGTATAATTCAGGTCAACCTGCGCAAGCTCCATTAAGCTGGTTATAGTTTCTTGCAGGCGCGCGCCGTCGTTCGCTACCGAACGCAGTACCCTTTCATATTCAACAATGTTGCGTTTTTTGTTGAGTGCTACATCGACCTCGCCCATAATACTGGTGAGCGGCGTGCGCAACTCGTGCGATGCATTTGCCACAAAGGTTTGCTGTAGTTCAAAGGCGTTTTGCAAATGTTCCAGCAGGCGGTTAAAGTTATTGATCAGCTGTGCTATCTCATCCTTACTGTTCACCGGTGTTACCCGTAGATGCAGGTTACTTGCTTGTATGTTATTAATCTGCGCTATAATATCATCCACCGGCGATAGGGCCCGCTGCGCAAACAGACGGCCGGCAAAAAACAGGCAGGTGCCAAAAATTACAAACAATATCCCCGTTATTTTGGCCAGCACAATGGTTCGGTGCGTTAGGTTGGCATCCACTGCCGACACCAGTATTACAAAATTGCCCTGGTTGTCTTTAAAATACCTGCCCACTACCTTTCGGTTGCCTTCCTCGTATTGGATGCTACCCTCGCGCCTTACCTGTTCAATAATATCCTTGGTCCAGTACACATGGGTTTTCATGTTAAAGGCCGATAGATTGTAATCGTCGTAAATGCGTATCACCTCATCCGGCAATTTCTCCAGGTATTTTTGCTGCACGCGCACCATCGAATCTGTTGCCAGTTCATCGGCCTTTAAATAAAACTGCGAGGCCAGCTTAGTACGCTCAGTTAGGCGGTTATAAAAATCTGCGTTAAAAAAAGAAAATACGGCCACATAAACCGCTATCAAAACTAATAACAGCGCCCCCGAACTGATGAGCGTAAAGTAAAGCGATAGACGGGTTTTTATCTTCATTTTTTTGTGATTTCACCGATTGCGGCTGATTCCACCGATTATAGTTGATTTTTCGCTTGAGTACATTTTTAAGGGTGCTTAAGAGGGCTTCGCCGTTTCAGTGATTAACCGTCTATGTCATCAGTCTCAGTCCTTTAAAATATAGCCCATGCCTATAACGGTGTGGATAAGTTTTTTATCAAACCCCTTTTGTATTTTATTGCGCAGGTAATTTACATACACATCCACCATATTGGTGCCGGTATCAAAATTTATCCCCCATACTTTTTCCATAATAAACTCGCGCGACAGCAGCTTTGCCGGGTGCTGTATAAACAATTCCAGCAAACTGTATTCCTTAGCGGTAAGGATGATCTGCTGCCCCTCGCGTTCGGCTGTTTTATCCCAGGTGTTTAACTTTAATCCGCCAAAACTCAGTATATGGTTATCTTCCTCGGTAACTTTTTTACGGCGAAGCAAGGCTTCAATACGGGCAAGCAATTCGTTAAAGTGGAAGGGTTTTAGCAAATAATCGTCCGCGCCGGATTTTAGCCCGTTCACCTTATCGTCGATAGTACCCAGGGCGCTCAGCATTAAAATGGGCAGCAGTGGCTGTTGCTTGCGTAGTTGCCTGCAAAGGTCTATACCGCTCATGCCGGGGAGCATAACATCCAGTATAAGCAGGTTATAGCTTTTATGCAGCAGCATTTCCAGGGCGGCTTCGCCGGTTGCTGTAACGTCAACATTGTACTTGTGTTCGGTAAGCCCCTTTTTTATAAACGATGATACCTTCTCGTTATCCTCAACCAGGCAAATAGTATCCATAAATGCGATATACTTTTTAAACGCGTAACGGCGTAA
Organism: uncultured Mucilaginibacter sp.; assembly: GCA_965649995.1. GTDB lineage: Bacteria > Bacteroidota > Bacteroidia > Sphingobacteriales > Sphingobacteriaceae > Mucilaginibacter. The sequence goes on along the minus strand of CBFGNE010000401.1, from coordinate 2,345 downwards.
AGTTAGTTTGTTGCTTTTGTTTTTGATAGGAGAGGATAATAATTAATTCGGTGGGCAATCTCAGCACATATTAGTACTCAGATAGTTAATTTTTTTTAACCTTTTGTAACGGATTTGTGATAAAGCAAGTCTTCTGCCTCGAATTGGCCATTCAAAGTAACATTAAATAGTAAGCAAAATGTGCTTAATATTTTATATTCAAACAACTAAATTACAACGTTTTATGTAATTTGTTATTTGCAAAAAATTAACTCAAAAATAAAATGAAAGTTCACCTACCTGTAAAATCACTCGTACTGGCATTAGCACTTGTAGCGGCCGCAGCAATTAGCTGGGAGCTACACCTACGCAACAAAGGGCTACAGCCAGATTTTGACGACAGCCCCGAATTGTGGGCAAACACCCGCGCTATGGCTTATGAGCCTGCCGATAAAGCCACCGTTTTCATCGGATCATCGCGTATTAAATACGATTTGGACATCCCGACCTGGGAAAGCAAAACCAACACCCATGCCGTACAACTGGCTATGGTGGGTTCATCGCCCCGGTCGATATTAGCCGATTTGGCCAACGACCCCAACTTTAAGGGTAACCTGGTTGTGGATGTTACCGAAGTGCTGTTTTTTAACCAAACGCCGTATGTAATGGCATCGCCCGAGGCCGGGCTTAGCTATTATAAAAAGCGTACGCCTGCCCAAACGGCCAGCTTTGGCCTTGATAAATACCTGGAGGCAAACCTCGTGATGTTTAACCAAGACTTTTTCTCGCTGAATGGCCTGCTAAATCACCTGTATGTATCAAATAGAACTGGCGTTTACACCAACCCGGATTTCCCGGTGGGTTTTGGTTTCACGGAGTACAACAGGCAAACAAAAATGACTGATTCTTTTTTAGCCGATACTAACCGGATAAACCAGGTGCGCGGCATATGGGGATCTTTAGCGAAAGTAAGATCGGAGCCACCAATAAGCGGCCAAGAACTCGACGCATTTTTGGCATCGGTTAAGCAGGATGTGGATAAGATAAAAGCCCGCGGTGGCGATGTGGTTTTCCTGCGCACTCCATCAAGCGGTCCGTTTTTTATGGGCGAGAGTATGGGCTACCCGCGCGCTAAATATTACGACAGGCTACTGGCCACAACCGGCTGCAAGGGGGTTTACTTTAAAGATTACCCCGTATTAGCTAATTTGGTTTGCCCCGAGTTTTCGCATCTGAAACCGAGCGATGCCGTAGTGTACACCAACGGTATGATAGCAGCGCTTAAACAGCAAACCCACTGGAAGTTATAATCATTCAACAACAAATATTAAATCTACACCTATCTCATCATGGTATTTAACTCATACACCTTTGTAGTATTTTTTAGCTTAATGCTGCTACTACATAACCTTCCCTTACCTTGGAAGGTAAAGAAAATAAACCTGCTGCTGGCCAGCTATATATTTTACGCCGCCTGGAACCCGCCTTTTATACTGCTGCTATGGCTATCAACCGTGGTCGACTTTTTTGTGGGCCGCGCGCTATACACGCAAGAAAACAAGGCGAAACGCCGCGCTTTGCTGGTAGTGAGCCTTATTGGTAACCTGGGCATGCTTTGCTTTTTTAAATACGGCAACTTCTTTTTAGAGAATTTTGTAGCCCTATGCAATGCACTGGGCTTTGATTACCACCCGGCGCAGCCAAGCATTATTTTACCTGCAGGCATATCGTTTTACACCTTTACAACGCTTTGCTACACTATTGATATGTACAAACGCCACAGCAAACCTGTAAAATCGCTGCTGGATTTCTCTTTGTTCGTAACCTTCTTCCCGCATTTGGTGGCAGGGCCTATTGTACGGCCAGAGCAACTGGTGCCGCAGTTTGAAACTGAACGCAAAACCACCAAACAGCAATTGCTGGACGGGCTGTTGCTGTTAACTCTCGGTATTTTTATGAAGGTTACCCTTGCCGATAATATGCTGGCGGCAAGCGCCGATGCTGTATTTGGGGCGCACGCCCCCCTTACTACGCTGGATGCCTGGGCTGGGGTGCTCGCCTTTTCGGGGCAGATATTTTTTGATTTTGCCGGATATTCTACCGCTGCTATTGGCGTGGCCCTTTGCCTTGGTTTTGTATTGCCGCAGAACTTTGCGTTCCCGTATGCTGCTGTAGGTTTTTCAGATTTTTGGCGCAGGTGGCATATCACGCTGTCATCGTGGCTGCGCGATTACCTGTACATCCCGCTCGGCGGCAACCGTAAAGGTAAATTCCGCACCTATATCAACCTGATGATAACCATGCTGATAGGCGGTTTATGGCACGGTGCCAACTGGACGTTTGTGGCATGGGGCGGCTTACATGGC
>CBFGNE010000400.1:0-4580 GCA_965649995.1 uncultured Mucilaginibacter sp. | reverse complement strand
GAGCGCGGTCGGCGAAGCGGCGATCATCATCTGGACCTGGCCGCCCTGCAGCGCAAACTACAACTGGCCAATATTGTGGCAACCCGCAGCGGAGTGGTAACCTATGTAAACAAAAACATTGGTGCCACCGTGCACGAGGGCGATGCCCTTGCCCGCATAGCCGACCTCAGCAGCTTTAAAGTGAACGGCAGTATATCCGACAACTATATGGACCAACTGCATGCCGGCATGCCCGTTATTGTACGCATAAACGAGGTGCAGATGAAGGGGCATGTGGTAAATGTGTACCCATCAATACAAAACAGCATTGTAAACTTTGATGTGCAACTGGATGAGCGCAACAACAAACAACTGCGCCCCAACATGAAGGTGGATGTGTACCTGGTTACCGATGTGCGCAGCAAGGTAATGCGCGTAGCCAATGGCCCGGCATTTAAAGGCCCTGCCGACCAGGACATATTTGTTTTGAACGGCGGCAAAGCCGAGCGCCGCCACGCACACATCGGGCTTGCTAATTTTGATTTTGTGGAGATAAAGGATGGCGTAAAACCCGGTGATGTGGTGATTACATCAGACATGAGCGAGTTTAAAAACGCTAAGGAGCTTACTATTAAAGATTAAGGCCATGAAATATTTATACCTCATCCTATTCATATTTTCAGGCATCAGTGCCTCCGCCCATGCCGGCGGGGATACCGTAAGGCTAAGCCTGCAGCAGGTGGTGGCGATGGCGAAGGCTAATTCCATAGCCGCTAAGCAAGCTACTACCGTGCGCGAAACCAAGTACTGGCAATGGCGTACCTTTAAGTCGAATTACCAGCCGCAGTTATCGCTTACAGGCATATTGCCGGGTTATAGCAAAACTACGCAACCTGTTTTGCAGCCCGATGGTACTATTGTGTTCCAGCCTGTGCATAATGATAATTCTTCCCTGCAGCTGGATTTTAGTCAGAGCATTACCGCAACCGGCGGTACGGTTTACGGCACCACCTCCATGCAGCGTTTTTACGATTTCGACCGGAAGAACGAGTTATATAACGGTGTGCCATACGCTATCGGCTACAGTCAGCCGCTTTTCCAGTTCAACGCGTTAAGGTGGGACAAAAAGATCGAACCGTTGAAATTTAACGAAAGCAAACAAGCCTACATCGAGTCGCAGGAGCAGATAGCCTACACCGTTACCGGCTACTTTTTCGATCTGTTACTGGCGCAGGTAAACTACCAGATAGCGCAAACCAACTTCACCAATACCGAGAAGATATTAACCATCGCCAAAGTAAAATTCGACCTGGGGAAGGTCTCTAAAAACGAAATATTGCAGTTGCAGTTAGAGCGGCTGAACGCCCAAAAGGCGGTAGGAACCGCCAAGCGCGATATGGAAATTGCCACCCTAAACCTGCGCACCTATACCGGTGCCGAGGGCGAGGACAAGATAGCTTTGGAACTGCCCGGTGCTACCATCAACATGGAGGTAAGTGCCGATAAAGTATTGGCAGAAGCCTTTGATAACCGCAGCGATGCCATCGGTTTTATTCGCCGGGTTGCCGAAGCTAAACGGGATGTTGCCAAAGCAAAGGGGCAAAGCGGGCTGATTGCCACCTTAACTGCCAATATCGGTTTCTCTAATACCGCCCGCAACATACCCGATGTATATAAATCGCCGCAAAACCAGCAGTTGCTGCAATTACAGTTTAGTATACCCGTATTGGATTGGGGGCGTTCCAAATCGCGCGTGAAAACGGCGCAGGCCAATGAGCAGTTTACCGAATACGCGGTAGAGCAGGATAAGCAAACCTTTAAGCAGCAAATAGTAACACAGGTAACGCTGTTTAATATGATGAAGGATCAGTTGGTATTTACTGCGCAGGCCGATAGCATCGCCTCCGAAAAATATAAAATTGCCCGCGACAGGTATGTATTAGGCGACCTCAGCATCACCGACCTCAGCATCGCCTTCCAGGAAAACGACCAGGCCAAACGCGATTACGTAGCCGCCCTCCGCGATTTTTGGGGAGCATATTACCAGTTGCGGTATTTAAGCCTTTACGATTTTGAACGGAGGGAGAAGATAAATTATAAATAAAAGATTTAGAATCAAGAATCAAGAATCAAGAGCCAAGAAACAAGAGAGAAGGCGCAGAGGAAAATGACCTGCGCGATTAACAAACTAAAATAACCAACATAAAACATTCACTCATTCAATAATTCAAAACTAACCCATGATACGATTACAAAACATTGAAAAGGTGTACCGTACAGACACCATCCAAACCTTAGCATTAAACAGCATCAGCCTCGATATAGAAAAGGGCGAGTTCCTCTCCATTATGGGCCCATCGGGCTGCGGTAAAAGCACCCTGCTCAATATTATGGGCTTGCTGGATGCCCCGTCAAAGGGCAGTATCAAAATAGATGAGCAAGCCACGGGCGGCTTCAACGATAAGCAACTGGCAGCTTTCCGCAATAAAAAGCTTGGCTTTATCTTCCAGAGCTACCATTTAATAAACGATCTGCAGGTTTTAGATAACGTGGAATTGCCACTGCTTTACCGCAATACAACCGCTAAAGAACGTAAGCAACTGGCTACCGAAGCATTAGAAAAAGTTGGGCTAAGCAACCGCATCAAACACTTCCCCACGCAGTTATCGGGCGGGCAGCGCCAGCGTGTGGCCATTGCGAGGGCTATTGTAGGGCGGCCGGAAATTATCCTGGCGGATGAGCCCACCGGTAACCTGGATAGCGCCATGGGTAACGAGATAATGGATATCCTGTTGCAACTAAACCGAGACGAGGGTACCACTATTGTAATGGTAACACACGATGAGAACATGGCCCAAAAAACGCACCGTTTGGTAAGGCTCTTCGATGGGTCGCAGGTTCAATAATTCATCAGCCTAAAACATTAACATCATGCTAAAAAATTATTTTAAAATAGCCATCGCGGTACTCAGGCGAAGAAAGTTCTTCACCTTTATCAGCCTTTTTGGTATCAGCTTTACGCTTACCATACTACTGGTGATGACCGCCTTTATAGATAAGGTAGTGAACGACGATTACCCCGATAAAAAGCGCGACCGCTCACTCTATATCAGCCATATTGAGTTGCGCGGAAAAGAATCGATGAACTCGAGCGCATTGAGCTACTATTACATAAACCATTACGTAGCTAAGATGAAAACGCCAGTTAAAATCGCTATTTCATCAGGTTTTGGCTCTACCAATACTTATGTGAACAACCGTAAGATTGTTATCAACTACAAATACACCAACACCGATTTTTGGGAGGTGCTCGATTTTGAATTTGTGGAGGGTAAACCCATCAGCAAGCAACAGGTTGATAATGCCGAACGCGTTACCGTGATATCTGAGGATATGAAGAAGGAGTACTTTGGCGACGATAGTAGCCCGGCGGTTGGTAAATATATCGAAGCCGATAATATTAGATACCGCGTTTGTGGGGTAGTAAAAAGCCTGCCCATTACCTCCTACCTGCTGTATTCGGATATTTACCTGCCTATCACCACCTCAAAAACCAAATTGGATGCAGATAAAGGTTATATGGGCGGCTACGGTGCAATTGTATTGGCAAAAAACACTGGAGACGTTGCAAAAATGAAAAAGGAATATGCCGATATCGTGGCTAAATTGCCCATACCAGGCAAGGAGTGGGATCATATTTATAGCCACGCCGATTCGTACCTGGAAGGCTATGTACGCACAGGGAACGAAAAAAGCTCGGGTATGGTGTACGCATTAACGGCAATAACGCTATTTGCTTTATTTGTAATGTTGCTGCCAACGCTAAACCTGGTAAACGTAAACATCACCCGCATTATGGAACGCTCTTCGGAAATTGGGGTGCGCAAAGCATTCGGTGCTTCCTCGAGAACGCTGGTGTACCAGTTTATTGTAGAGAACCTCATCCTTACATTTTTAGGCGGGATAATTGGCGTGGTACTGTCGGTAGTGGTTATGTATTTCATCAACGATGCAAAGTTTATAGCCAACCTTACGCTCCGCCTAAACTTCACCGTGCTGGGTTATGCCTTGTTAACCTGTGTCTTTTTCGGCTTACTTTCGGGTGTTTATCCTGCCTGGCGCATGTCTAAACTCAACATCGTTACGGCTTTAAAGGCTCAATAAATTTATCAACCTTAAAATCAAAATATCATGTTCAAGCATTTATTTAAAATGATATGGAACAAAAAGAAGCAAAACTCCCTGCTTATTGTGGAGATACTGCTTTCGTTTCTTGTCATATTTGGGGTGTTTAGCTTCGCGCTAAATTCCTATAAAAATTACGCCAAACCAATGGGTTTCAATTACGACAAGGTTTGGGCTATCAGCTATAACCACACGCTGGAAACCCATAACCCCGATTCGGTAACGCTGATTTACCAAAGCCTGCTGCGCAATATCAAGTCCTTGCCGCTGGTGGTTGATGCAGGGTACGCCAGTAGCAATATCCCGTTCAGCAACAACCACATGAGCACCGGCGTAACCCTAAATGGCGTGCATGTAGATAACGTGAACAACTTTATTATGGATGAGAATTACATCAACACCATGGGGGTTAAAAT
>CBFGNE010000399.1:0-4583 GCA_965649995.1 uncultured Mucilaginibacter sp. | reverse complement strand
CAGGTAATCGGCGAAGGCTTCTACTTTGTCCTCGCCTGCATTTATATAACTGGCAAACGAGATGGGGTTATACTCAATAATATTTACTTTACAAGGCAGGTGCTTGCAAAAAGCGGCAAGTTCTTTAGCATCCTGCAGGTTATCGTTTACGCCATCAAAAATAATATACTCGTAAGTTACGGGGTTTTTGGTTTTGGCGTAATAGTATTTCAGCGCTTCTGCCAATGCTTTCAACGAGTTTTGCTCGTTAATGGGCATTATAGTGTTGCGCTTCTCGTCGTTTGCGGCATGGAGGGACAGGGCAAGGTTAAATTTCACCTCGTCATCCCCAAGTTTGCGTATCATTTTAGCAATACCCGCGGTAGATACGGTGATACGCTTTGCTGCCATGCCCAGCCCGTCGGGCGAGGTGATGCGCTCTATTGATTTCATCACATTAGCATAGTTGAGCAAAGGCTCGCCCATCCCCATGTACACAATATTTGATAAGGGGATGCCGTAATTTTCGCGGGCCTGCTTGTCTATCAGTACTACCTGGTCGTAAATTTCATCGGGATTAAGGTTGCGCTTGCGCTCCATGTAGCCGGTAGCACAAAATTTACAGGTTAAACTGCAGCCCACCTGCGATGATACACAGGCTGTCATCCGGCCTGTAGTTGGTATTAAAACACCCTCAATTAAATGAGTATCGTGTAAAATAAAAGAATTTTTTATAGTTTTATCAGCACTAACCTGTGAAGTATTTATTTTAACGTTATTGATAATAAATTTCTCATCGAGTTTAGTACGTAGTTCTTTTGAAATATTGCTCATGTCATCAAAAGATAAACATGATTTTTTCCACAGCCATTCATATACCTGTTTAGCTCTGAAAGCTTTTTCATCCATTTGGATAAAGTGCTGTTGCAGAGCTTCGGGGCTTAAACTGCGGATATCAATTTTATCTTTTTTTGCGTTCACAATGCAAAAGTACTTATTTTTAAAAATTCCGATGCTTTTTTAAAGTCATTCTTTTATACCGTAAAAAACAATAACTAAAAGTTAATTGTAATAAGTAAGATTGGATGAAGTTAAATTTTTTTAGAAAGATGCCATTTTTACTTGAATGAAAAGTTTTACTGCCGATTACGTTTACCCTGTTTGTGCCGATCCAATTAAAAATGGAATAGTAACTGTTGATGATGCCGGAAAAATAATTTCCATTTCTGATGCCTATTCCGCCGATTCTCCCTCAACTCCCGCAGAGCACGTAGACGGGATCATTGTCCCAGGGTTCATCAACACCCACTGTCATACCGAACTCTCTCACCTAAAGGATAAAATAAGCCGTGGAAGCGGGCTTATCAGCTTTATAAAAGATATACAGGCTTTTCGTAATACCGACAAGCAGGCAGTTATAGAAGCGGCTGAAAATGCTGACAGGGAGATGTACGAAAACGGAATTGTTGCTGTTGCCGATACCAGTAACAGTAATTTCACCATAAATTTAAAGGCCAAAAGCGAGCTGTATTACCACACCTTTGTGGAGATATTTGGCTTTTTGCCCGATCGGGCCGACGAATTGTTCGAAAAGGCCCTCGCACTTGCCGAAGAGTTTAAGCCACAATCAGCCTCTATCACCCCGCACGCCCCTTATTCGGTTTCGAAAGAGTTGTTTAAGCTTATAAAAAAGCATAGCGATACCGGTACCAATTTATTAAGCATCCACAACCAGGAATGCGAGGATGAGAACAAATTTTACCGTTACAAGTTGGGCGGGTTTATTGATTTGTATCAGCATTTAGGTATCAATATAGATTACTTTCGCCCGCAAGCCCGTAATTCTCTGCAGTCGGTTATCCCACTGCTTACCAACAGGCAAAAAATACTGATGGTGCATAATACCTGCACCAACCTAAAGGATATTTATTTCATCAAACGGTTCGACCGTAAAATAAACTGGTGCTTTTGCCCCAATGCCAATTTGTATATAGAAAAACGCCTGCCCAAGGTAGAGCTTTTTATAAACCAGGGGCTAAACATCACCCTGGGTACCGATAGTTTAGCATCAAATGATAAGCTGTGCATTTTAAGCGAAATGCGTACCCTGCAACAAAACATCCCATCCTTAAGTTTTGATACCCTGCTGCAATGGGGAACCATAAACGGCGCCAAATTCCTTGATCTTGACAACAGCAAAGGCACTTTAGAAGTTGGCAAAACCCCCGGGCTAAACCTCATAACCGGACTCGACGGCGGTAAAATAACGCAGGGGACGAAAGTAAAGAAGCTTGTTTAGTGAATGGTTGATTAGATGAATAGTTGCTTTGCAACCGGATTTGGTTGTCGATGAATTTGCTTCGTTTTCCCAACAAGAATAGCTTCTTTTGTGTTATGAATTAGGTAAGAGTGGCATATTAACTACTCACCATTCACTTAATCAACTATTCACCAAAATGAAACATCTCGATATAACAGTAAAAGGTAAAGTGCAGGGCGTGTCTTTCCGCGTAGCATCCAAGGCCGTTGCCGACCAGCTTGGCGTAAGGGGGCTTGTGCGCAACCTGCCCAATGGCGATGTATTTATTGAGGCCGAGGCCGATGATACCATGATGGAGATGTTTTTAGATTGGTGCCATGAGGGTGCAGAACACGCCGTGGTTACCGCTGTAGAAACCCATGATGGCGAATTGAAAAACTATCGTAATTTTGAGGTAGTAAGAAAATAGTAAGTTAACCCGTAAGCTCCCACCTGATTGTCAACCGCTAAAAAATTCGCCGGGCAAACCTTTGTATATGGTTTAAGTACTATAGCCGGCCGGGTACTCAGCTTTTTCCTGACACCGATATATACCCGCACTTTCCCTACAAAAATTTACGGCATATTTGGCAACCTGTACAGCTATGCCTCCATGCTGAACGCCTTGCTGGCCTTTGGCATGGAGACCACTTTTTTTAGGTACCTTAATAAACGGCCGGACGATAAGCAAACCGTTTACAACAACGCTTTTGGGGCGGTTTTAGCTGTATCATTACTGTTTTTAGCGCTCACATTTCCTTTTGCGGGGCTCATTGCCGGTTGGATCAGGATAGATTCATCTACCCCGGTAACCGAGTATATCCTCTTCATTAAATTCTTCATCGGCACACTGGTAGTTGATGCGCTGTCGGTTATCCCTTTTGCTAAGATAAGGGCTGATGGGCGCCCCGGGCGTTACGGCATGCTGAAGTTTGTGAACGTAATTATGTTTGTGAGTTTAAACCTTATATTCATTTACGTGCTGCCCGCTATTGTTAAACATAACTGGGCGGGCGCAAGCTTAATAACTCCCTGGTTTAAGCAAGGCTGGATAGGGTATGTGTTCCTCTCCAATTTTATTGCCAACTCCATTACTGCCATAATGCTGCTGCCCGAGTTTTTAAAAATCAGGCCAAATTTCAACAAAGCCCTGCTTTACGAAATGCTGATGTACTGCTGGCCGGTGCTTATTGCCAATTTTTCGTACCTGGTGAACGAAAACCTGGATAAAATACTGTTAGGCAATTTGCTGCCGATGAACGAAAGCGCCACCCAGGTAGGTATTTATACGGCCTGTTCAAAGATCTCCATCTTCCTCAGCATTTTTGTAAATGCCTTTAGGCTGGGTGCCGAGCCCTTCTTCTTCAGCCACTCAAAAAATAAAAATGCTGCGCAAACCTACGCCCGCATCATGCACTATTTTGTGATTGCGGTATGTATGATATTTGTTGCGTTGGTGGCCAATATAGAACTGCTGAAATATTTTATAAAAGGCAAAGACCTGGCGCAAACTAAGCTGAATTGGTCGGGTATCGGGGTTATACCTGTGCTGTTGTTTGGGTACGTAAGTTTGGGCATTTACATGAATTTATCGGTGTGGTATAAACTTACCGACCAAACCAAATACGGGCTGTACATATCGGGTATTGGCGCATTGGTAACCATTATCCTCAACGTAATATTTATACCGTTTTACGGCTACATCGCCTCGGCATGGATCTCGCTTGCCGCTTATACTACCATGATGGTGTTATCGTACCTGTGGGGGCAAAAGCATTACCCCATCCCTTATTTTATAAAAAAGAACCTTACTTATATTATAATATCGCTTGTACTCGTTTACTTATCATTCAGCATATTTAAGCGTAACATATTCATCAGCAACGGGCTGTTTATTTTATTTGCCCTTGGTGCCTTGTATACCGAACGAAAAGAACTAAAAGCTATATTTAGCAAATGAACATCAGCGTAATAAACAGATCGAAAAATACACTGCCCGCTTACGAAACCCTGCACGCTGCCGGCATGGACCTGCGTGCCGAACTGGAAGCTACCGTAACCCTGAAACCACTGGAGCGTGCGCTGATACCAACCGGGCTTTATATCGAACTGCCTATCGGGTACGAGGCGCAAATACGCCCACGCAGTGGTTTGGCATATAAGCATGGAATAGGCATTGTAAACTCGCCGGGCACTATTGATGCCGATTACCGGGGCGAAATAAAAGTATTGCTGGTGAACCTGTCTAATACCGATTTTGAAATAAACACCGGCGACCGGATTGCCCAGATGGTGGTTGCCAAAC
>CBFGNE010000398.1:0-4587 GCA_965649995.1 uncultured Mucilaginibacter sp. | reverse complement strand
CTTTTTTGGTGCGGCCGGCAGTATCTACATTGTCAATCTTAAACTTATAATCAGTTTTCATCGCCTCAATCTCCTGCTTGATACGCTTTTTGATCATATCGTTAGTCTCTTTTATCTTCTCTTCTACCTTGGCTTGCTGCGTGGTGTCTTTTTTGCCGAATAAACGCTGAAAAAAATTGGGCTTCTTTGGCTCTTCATAAACCGGTGGCTCTATACCCACGCCTGTGTTTCCATCGTCCTGTTTCAATAAGCTGTCTACCACCGCGGTATCTGCCGGCGCCATTTGCCTCCGCAGGCTTTCTTTTAACCGTACGCTGTAAAAGCCGTAGGCGTTAGTATCCCGCTGGGTTAAGCCTTTGCCCGCCATCAGGCGGCCAATCAAATTAAAATACCCGTGTAAACCCGGCCGCAAGCTGCCGTCCGGCTGAAACGCATACAACCCGGCCTTTGGGTTTGGCACAATGCTGGCCAGGAAAATACTCTCGCCAAGCGTAAGCTCTGATGGCGATTTGCCAAAGTAATAATGCGAAGCTTCGCCGATTCCGTAAATATTGCGCCCCCACTCAATAATGTTAAAGTATACTTCAAGCATACGGTTTTTGCTCATCAGGCGCGTATTTTCTATTATCCAAACAATCAATATCTCCTCAATTTTGCGCGACAAGGTTTTGCTGCGCACCAAAAATGCGTTTTTGATAAGCTGCATGGATATGGTACTGCCGCCCCGGGTAAATTTTTTGGTTTTAAAATCGGTAGCTAAAGATTTTCGGATAGATTCGTCTACAAAACCCTTGTTGCGGTAAAAAGAGGGGTCTTCTGCGGTCATAACCGCATTGCGTACATCGGGGGCTATATCCTCTAAGCGTGTAAACTCCGGGTTTTCGGGGCCAATGGTATGGGGCGACATCGGCTTACCATATTCATAGGGCGTATATACAAAGGTTTTGTTGAGCTTGTTGAAATCGGTTTTGCCGAATTTTACAATACGGAAGCCCTGGTTATCCAACCTCGAATCGAATTGCAGGTCATCAATATGCGCCGAATTCATATAAAAATTCAGGTTGTACTTTAACTTGCCGGCCACTTGCATCCCCTCCAGCGATTCGAACATCCCGGTAGGGAACGAATCGAACACATCCTGGGCATTTACCCAGTCGGTATGTATCTTCATCTCATATATCTTCACCGGGTTAAGCGTATATTTTAAGTATGGATTAGCCGTGAGTTTCTTGAGGTGGATTACCGAAGAACTATCCAGCGATACATAATTAGAGCCAACAAAAATGTTTGCATCTATAGCGCCATTGGGTACAATAATATCTTTGGTTGAGAGTCCCGCATGGTTTAACAAAAGGTTGCGCACTGCGCAATAGGTAAATATCTGCGTTTCGCCATCGCTGTTTTCTACCCTGGTTAGTTTGGTAGTCAGCGTATCGAAGTTTAGTTTTACTTTGAACTTCTTTTCAATAATAGGCAACTCTACCTTTTTGCCATCGGCATACAGGCGTACGTCTATATCCTTATCTGACGGGTGCATTTTGCCATCAAAATGCCAGGTAGAAACCGCAATACCATCGTTCACCAAAATGGTTGATGCCAATTTGCCATCATTAATAATGGCAGATTTTGCCAGCATGGCAATCTGCGTACTATCATCTGCTCCCGTAATAAGGAAATTATTAAGCGACAGGTTATCGGGTATTTTGTATAATACTTCTTTAATAAGATTGTCTGATAATTCTGCCAAATCAACCTTGTGTGTGGTTTGGGTGCTGTCCTTTTTCTTTTTAAACAGGAAATCGAAATTTTTAACGCCGTGCTTGCTGCTGAGGTTGAGGTGCCCATTTTGTAATACTACGTCGCCCAGCTTAATGGTGCCGAAAATGAGCGGGAATAATTTAACGCTTACGCTGAACTTTTTGACCGACAAGAGGCTATCGCGCTGGTAAGGCACTACAGATATATCGCTGAAAGCAACGGTTGCCAACCCCGTAAACGTGGCCGACCCTATTTTTACATCTAAATTATAATCCCTTTTGGCTTTAGCTTTAGCTTTGCTGATAGCAGTTTGAAGTATAGCTTCCCGCTTGGAGTAGGCAATAATGCCACCAATAAGAAGAAAAACCACTAAAACAGCAACAACAATACCTGCAATACGAATATATTTAGGGTGGATACGGCGCATTTGAGAAATTTTATTTCAAAACTAAACTAAATATAATGCGCTGCAACGCTTAGTTACAGCAAATTGTTTTTCTTAGAAACGCTTAGCACTCCCCGTTTTCGTATTTTTGTACATCAATTAAATATGGAAATTACCCAACAACAAGTATTACAAGCCCTTAGCAATGTAGAGGAGCCGGACTTAAAAAAAGACCTGGTTACCTTAAACATGATACAGGATATTGTTATAAACGGCAATAAATTAAGCTTTTCGGTAATATTAACCACCCCGGCCTGCCCTTTAAAAGCGCTGATAGAGAACGCTTGCCGCAACGCTATTAAGCATTTTATTAGCAAGGATATAGAGGTGAGCGTTAACATGACATCGCGGGTAACGTCGCAAAAGAACACCGGTGTACCCGGGGTTAAAAACATTATAGCTGTAGCATCGGGCAAAGGGGGCGTGGGCAAATCTACCGTATCGGTAAACCTGGCGCTGGCGCTGGCAAAAACGGGTGCGAGCGTAGGGCTGATAGATGCCGATATTTATGGCCCGTCTATCCCCATTATGTTCGGGCTGGAAGGCGCAAGGCCATTGGCGAGCAATGTAAATGGCAAAACCCGTATAGAGCCAATAGAAAAATATGGCATTAAGCTTTTGTCGATAGGTTTCTTTACCGACCCAAACCAACCTGTGCCATGGCGCGGGCCGATGGTATCAACCGCGGTAAAGCAATTATTTAACGATGCCGACTGGGGCGAACTGGACTACCTGGTGATAGACCTGCCGCCGGGTACCGGCGATATACACATCACGGTTACACAAAGCTTCCCGGTTACGGGGGCGGTAATTGTAACCACGCCGCAGAATGTGGCGTTGGCGGATGCTAAGAAAGGGATTGGCATGTTTATGATGAATGCCATTAACGTGCCTATACTGGGTATTGTAGAGAACATGAGCTATTTTACCCCGGCAGAGCTGCCCGAAAACAAGTATTACATTTTTGGCAAAGGCGGCGGGCAAAAACTTGCACAAACGCTTGATGTACCATTTTTGGGCGAAATTCCGTTAATAAAAGGTATAAGTGACAGCGGCGATGCGGGGCGCCCCATTGTGCTGGAAGAAGAGGGCGGCATGAGCCTTGCCTTTATGGAAATGGCGCGCAGGGTGGCGCAACAGGTATCAATTGCAAATGCGGTAAAAGGTGCCAGCCCCACCCAACCCTCCCCGGAAGGGAGGGCTTTTTAAAAATCTCCCCTACCGGGGGAGATTTAGAGGGGGCTGGACGGATGCTGGCTGTTGCATATTGAAATATAATTAATAACTTTACGTATATAAATTAGTAAAAATGAGTTTAATAGATCAGGTAGAAGCTGCGTTGGATACTATCCGCCCGTATTTGGAGGCAGATGGCGGCAATGTTTCTGTGGAAGAGATAACGCCTGAAAATGTTGTTAAGTTAAAGTTGCTGGGTTCTTGCGGATCGTGCCCGATGAGTATCATGACGCTGAAGGCCGGTATTGAGCAAGCCATTAAAAAAGCCGTGCCCGAAATAACTGCTGTAGAGGCAGTAAACCTAACCGATATTGATGACCCTCATGCGGTGCTTCCCGAGAATTTGAGATAGTGTTAAGAATTGTTAAATTGCAGTCCGGATTAAAGGAATAGCGTATTTTTACCCGCCCGTTTTAAAAACATTATAAAGCAGGAACAGTATTTATAAGTACGGATATAATAAATGAAGAAGTTAATAGGCATATTGTTGTTGTTTGTATCGCTTTCGGCATTTGCCCAAAAGGAGAAACCTTTGGTGCAGTTTACCGGCGTTATTTACAATGCCGATAGCGCCAATGTTGTAGTGCCTTACGTAAGCATCAGCAATAAAAGTTACCATAACGCGGCGGTTATATCTAATTACGCCGGCTATTTTTCTTTTGTGGTACACGAGCAGGATACCATTAGCTTTACCTCGGTAGGTTATGCCCCGCTTACGGTTGTTGTGCCGGCAAACATTGCCAATAAAAGCTACACCGCGCAAATAAAAATAAAACCGCAGATCATCAATCTGCCGGTAGCCCGGGTGTTCCCGTGGGCTACAACAGATGAGTTCCGCAGGGATTTTGTTACCGCCAAATTAGCAGACGACGACCTGGAGATAGCCCGTAAAAACATCAGCCGTGCATCGTTAGCGGCGTTAACTACCTCGCTCCCGCGCGATGGGCAGGAGATACAGGCAGCAAACGCCGGGCAAATGCACACCAACATCGTCAACTCCCACTCTATTACCAACCCGTTGCTTAACCCGCTTGCCTGGGGCAGCCTCATAAAATCCTTTACGGATGGAGATAAGAAGGGGAATTAAGTAAGATGAGTCAAGAGATAAGAATCAAGAGACAAGACAGGATAAAAGAGAGTCAAGAGGT
>CBFGNE010000397.1:0-4598 GCA_965649995.1 uncultured Mucilaginibacter sp. | reverse complement strand
CCATATTTATTAAGGCCAATTACCGCCTGTGCAGCAGTTGCAGCATCGGCCCAGGTGCCCGCGCCATCATATAATGGGCTGGCAGCATAAAGGGCCAGGCGAGATTTTAATGCAAGTGCAGCACCCTTGGTAGCACGGCCCAGTTGCCACGACCCATCGTTATTTAGCGGCAGTTTTGCAGCAGCTTCATCTAATTGCGCTAAGGCATAGGCAATGCTTTCCTTAATAGTTGCACGCTTAAACAAGGTAGGGTCCTGCAGGTTATCGCTCAGTTCATAAACCTTATCACCTACCAACACTGCGCCACCGTAGTTACGGATAACATCCTGGTACCTAAAAGCCCTGATAAATTTCAGCTCGCCTTCTATACGCGCTTTGTGGCCTGCACTCATGGTTATTTTTGGCAACACGCTTAATGCATAATTACACTCGCGGATACCACGGTAGCTACGTGCCCATAATACACCGGCTCCACCTAAATTTTCGGGAGCCAGTTGGCCACGCTGTACCAACCAGGTGTCATCGTCGTTGTTGTAGATAGATTCATCAGATAGTGAACTCCACATACTGTATTCAAAGCCTCTTCCGAAACCCGGCACGGTACCATCACCTTCTTTATTTTGCAATTGTGTGCCCAAATACCTGTTGGTTACGTAAGCTTCAAATACTGTTGTGTCTGCTTCTACTGCCGAGGTAGCTATCCTATCTGTTGGCTGTACGGCCAGGAAATCTTTTTTACATCCGGCTATTGCTAACGCCGTTACTGCAAAAAGGTAAATTGTTTTTTTATAATTTTTTCTCATGACTGTTTAATTAAAATTTCACGTTTGCGCCTATGTTGATTATGCGTTGCTGCGGATAAAACTGGCCGCTGCCACTTGTACCCTCAGGGTCATAATCCTTAACTTTTGATATCGTGAAAAGGTTAAATGCGCTTGCATAAACGCGCAAGCCTGCTAATTTAATTTTAGATAGTACTGTTGGGCCAAAGTTGTAACCTAATTGTACGTTCTTTAACCTCAGGAAGGATGCATCATCAAGCCAGAAGGTATTATTGTACTGGCCGCCGCTTATTGCGCTTGATGCACGCTCTGTTACACGCGGATAGGTACCATCGGGATTGCTTGCGCTAAACCTGTTATCGGCCCAGCTGCTATAGAAGTTACCTATAGTACCAGTTTCTGGTAATACGTACTGGCTAACTTTAGATTGACCTGCAAACACTAACGCCAGATCGAAGTTTTTATAAGCCGCGTTTGCGGTAAACCCGTATGTCATTAGCGGGGTGTTACCGTATTTGGTGCGTTCGCGGTCGTCGGCAGTTATTTTACCATCCTTGTTAAAATCTTCGTATTTCAAATCGCCAACTTTGGCACCCGGCACATGCGGATAAGCATCCAAATCTGCCTGTGTGCGGAAGATACCAATGCTGTTATACAGCAGGTAGGTATATAACGGATAGCCGGTTTGTTTTTGATAATCTAACGCGCCTGATGCTTCGTCGATAAATATGATCTTGCTTTTTGCGTAGGTTATATTACCGGAGATACCCCAGGTAAAATCGCGGCCGCTATTGTTGTATCCCAGCGTAGCTTCAAAACCTGTGCTGTTTACTTTACCAATATTTTCTGACGGCACAAGCGGATCGGCATTATATGGATTTACAATACCTGATGTGGCTGGTAGAGATGCATTACGGGTAGCCAAAATGCCTGAGCGTTTTTGCTGGAAGTAAATAGCCTCGAGTGTGAAATTCCTTAAGAATGTTGCATTGATACCAATATCCAGCTTACGGGCAACCTCCCAGGTGATGTTGGGGTTACCAAGTTTTACCAAATTAATATTTGGCTGGATAACCGGATCGCTTCCGGATACAAAGCCGTTACCTACAATGATATAATTGTTAAAGTATTGAAAAGGGTTTACGGCATCGTTACCTAAAGAACCGTATGAAGCTCTAAGCTTCAAATCGTCGATAAACTTTACGTTGTCTGCAAACCAGCTTTCTTTTGATATACGGTAACCAACAGAAGCGGATGGAAAGTAACCCCATTGTTTTCCTGCGGGGAATATCGAGCTTCCGTCTGCCCTTAACTGGCCTTCAAACAAATACTTTTCATCGTAGCTATAAGCTATTCTGCTGATAACGCTGCGGCGGGTATAGTTAGAACTGGAGCCTGAGTTCCTGAAATCTGTTGCTGCGCTACCGCCCTGCGAAAGCTCAGGCAGTTGCGATGATAAGTAGTTAAGGCGCGATGCGTCAAAATAGTCGCCATGATTTTTGCTTTGCTCGTAACCAACAAACGCGTTAATATCATGCGCACCAAAGCGGCGTGCGTAGTTCAGTTTAATGTTTGACGTAATAAGCGACTGGTTGTTCTGAGATTCGAACAGTGTTGCTTTTTTATCACTACCACCTACTATTGTAGCGGTGTAGCTATCTGTTGCCTGATTGTAGGAGTACAGGTTATATGGTTTGCTAAAGTTTTTGCTGAAGTTGAAGGATTTATCAACCGAGAAAAAACCATCGAGCGAAAGCCCCTTTAATGGTAGAAGATAGCTACCCCTTAAAATTGCATTTAAGGTTTGTGAAGGGTTATCTGCCGTTCCACCAATATCGGTTACCTGTACGGCAGGGTTGTTATCTTCGATACCACGTGTTGGGTACCCGTTTGGATAGAACGCAGCAACGGTTGGTTTTGAACGATAGATTGACCTAAAGATACCGCCGGCACCTACCATTGGAAATTTACGCTGCTCTTCGCGGCCTGATAAAGACAAACCTACTTTTAACTTGCTGTTGATGTTTGCATCTATGTTGGAACGGAAATTATATTGTTTGTATTTGGTAGCGCCATTTTTGTAAATACCATCCTGGTACAACGTACCTGCCGAAACAAAGTATTTTACATCATCGCTGCCACCGGTTATTGATAAGCTATGCTGATTTTGCAAAGCCTGCGATTTTAAGGTGGTTTTCAACCAATCGGTATTAGGGAAATTGATCGGGTCGGAACCATCCCTGAATTTTTGTATCTGCGCTTCTGAATAAGTCTGGTTAGGGCCGCCGCCGCTGTTTGCATCAAGGGCAACCTCATTCATAAGCTGCGCGTAAAGTGCTGCATCCGCCATTTTAGGCAAACGGGTTGGCGAACTAAAGCCCTGGTTAAACGAATAGTTGATGGTTGGTTTACCGGTTTTGCCCCTTTTAGTGGTAACCAATATAACGCCATTAGCTGCACGGTTACCGTAAATGGCCGCCGATGCATCCTTTAGTACAGATACACTTTCGATGTCATTCGGGTCAAGGCGCTCCAAACCGCCTATCTGGCCGGGGATACCATCAACAACAACCAATACGTTATTGCTGCCGGTTGTAGCCAAACCCCTTATGGTAATGCCAGAGCCATCGTAACCAGGCTCGCCACTGCGGTTATTTACAATTACACCAGAAAAACGGCCGGCCAAAGAGTTAGAAAGGTTGGGCTGCGGGCTTTTCACCAGGTCGGCACCTTTTACCTGCGATATTGATCCGGTTAAGGTAGCTTTCTTTTGGGTGCCGTAACCTACTACTACCACTTCGTTCAATGATTTGGCATCGGCGCTTAACTGCACATTTAAAACCGATTTGCCATTAATAGCTACTTCCTGTGTATTGTAGCCGATAAAAGAAAACAAAAGTGATGCGTTTGGATCTTTTACAAGGAGCGTAAACTTACCGTTGACGTCGGTAACAACACCCTGTGTAGTGCCTTTAACAGCAACTGTTACCCCAGCCAGCGGGAGCCCCTTCTCATCGGTTACTACACCCATTACAGACAGGTCCGCAACTTTGGTAAACTTAACGGAAATTTTATGGCTGCTGCCGCTTGCCATAGCCGGAGAGGAAAGCGGAATTGCCGAGATGAGCAACAAGCCTATAGCTGCTCTTACGCCTCCATGCGGTGAAAATTCCTTCAGTAAATTTTTTCTCATGTTTTTTAATTTAACGGTTTGATAATTGGTTTGATTAGCACTCGCCCTGCGAAATAGCCGTGTAAAAAATCTGCAGATTGATCACATTAGGCAAAAAAACAAAGCGCTTACAATTGGTATATGGCAGCTAAGGTCGAGTAAAAGTGCTTACGCAAAGGGTGGTTAATTCTCAAATAAAAAGGGGTAAAAACGTATTTTCGCTATAAAAACACGAAAAAATCAATTTTTTTATGCGATAGTATGCAGTAAGTGTTTTTTTGATTTGGGGAGGGGGATGATAAAAAATACAGCTGCTTTGTTACAGTTAAAAAGGCTGTGCAATTAATTAAACCCGAAAGAATTAAAGGAAGCAAAGCGTGGCTAACTGAGCGTTGGTTGCTTTGTTAGTACTGTTGCGATTGCCGGCGTTACGTTAGTTTGCAATCGGTTTTTTACCGTTATAATTGAACTTGCCAAGCACCCAGGCACCAACCAATTCGCCCTGCATCTTGCCATTGGTAATGCCGTCCTGAAAATGGATACCACCCAGCAATCTCGAGTAACCGGCTTCTGCGGCTGCTTTGTTAAACGAATTGAATTGCCGCGCGGCAACTCGGAACTCGACTTCAACATCGTCGGTATAC
>CBFGNE010000396.1:0-4604 GCA_965649995.1 uncultured Mucilaginibacter sp. | reverse complement strand
ACCCGCTGGCAGAGGCATTCGGCATTTGCCGCAGCAGTTACAAAAGCGTGGATAGCGTTTTGCGTTTTGAAAGGTTATTGAACAAGCGCTTTACCGACAGCACCAAATACGCCATGGAACAACGCGGCACCCGCATGGTAAAAGTGTACTCGGTCGCCTATAGCAAGGTCTACCATAAAATGCTGGCAGGCATGGTGCAGCGTAAAATGCGGCAATCCATTTTAAGCGTAGGCAGCTTCTGGTTTTCGGCATGGGTTGATGCAGGGCAACCCGATCTGGATAAGCTGATTGAAAAGCCACTTAGTACCGAAGACGCGCGAAAGATAAAAGAAGAAGCAGCTTTGTACAGGGCGGGGAAAGTGCTAATTTTAGGAAAACCTTAACTGTAGTGAAATACATCGCTTGCCTGCTTGTTTTATTGTTTTGCTTGCCTGCTTTAGGGCAAAAGCCAATTATGTTGCTTCCGGATAAACCTGCGGAGTCGCGGGTAATTGAAGTACCTGACAAGGATGAGAAGAAGATAATAGCTATTATCAGGGCTGTGCCCGAAGTAAAAAGTTTTTACAGGTACGCCCAAAAATCTGCTACTATAGTGTACAATGGCGGACCTGAGCCGGGGCGAAAATACTATTGGGCACAAGTAGGCTATGGGGATAACGGCATGATGCGTACCATTTACCATTTCTATGTAGCGCCTAAAACCTACCAGGTTTTTTACGTCGACTTGATAACTTCAAGGGGAAGCGAAGGCGTGTTGACCTTGAAACAATGGCGACGGTTACGAACCACGCCCGGATGGCAAAAACCACATTATTACAACAAAGCCGGGAAATGATAGTGGATACCGAAATATAGCTTCTTTATGGCTGCTGCGCCGGTTTGCCCTCTTCGTTTTTTGTAAACCTGCTTTTTATTACCGCAAAAATAGGCGGCAGTATGGAAAGCAAAATTATACCTATAGCTACCAGCGAGAAATTCTTTTTAAAGAATTCTACATTGCCAAACAGGTAACCACCATATAGGAACAGCACTATCCACGATACACCACCTATGATGTTGTACAGGCTGTATTTACCTATAGGCATTTTGCCCACGCCGGCCACAAATGGTGCTATAGTGCGTATAATGGGCATAAAACGGCTAAAGATAACAGCCTTGCCACCATGCTTATCAAAAAAAGCCTGGGTTTGCAGGTAATAGCTCAGCTTCAATATTTTGTTTTCCTCTTTAAAAACTTTTGCGCCAAGGTAATTGCCCAGCAAATAATTTACCGTATTGCCTGCGAAAGCAGCAATGATGAGCATCACCGCTAATAAGTTAACATTCAGTCCTGATGCCCCGCCGGCTATTAATGCCCCTGCTGCAAACAGCAGCGAATCGCCGGGTAAAAATGGGGTTACCACAAAACCTGTTTCGGCAAATATGATGATGAAAAGAATGAGGTAAGTCCAACCCTGGTAGTCCCGGGTTATATCCGTGAGGTGTTTATCAATATGCAGGATGAAGTCTATCAGGCTGTGTATTATTTCCAAAGCGTTTTTAATTTTAGTCAAAAATAGCAAGATAAAGCAAACCCCAAGCTTTATTACGTTACTTTTTATCGGGAATAGTGTTTAAAATGATGCCTGCATTAAAGGCGGCAGTATCGGTACGGTTGGGCAGGCCGTAGGCGTAAATAGTGTATAGCTTGCCATCAAGCACGGTTAAATTCTTTAGTGTAGTTAAAACAACGGCCGGTGCGTTTGTTGCACTCAGCTTAAAATTATACCCGCCTGAGGTAACTTCTTTGTAATCGCTCACCTGCTTGTAGGCAATGTTCGTAAACAACTCTGTGTCGTTAGCCGTAATGTTAAGCCCTGTACTGCCCGGCGATGCATTTACCAGCCTTATTTTACTACGCCCCACCGGCGGAATGCTGCCCGAATCTACCGTGAAGATATACGTTAATGAGCTGTCGTTACGCAGCCCGGTTAAAAACCAGGTGTAGCGTACATTCTTTTTTAAGGATTTTTCTAAAGTAAGCAAGTTACTCTGGCTGCTATTATTGCTTAATGCCGGCCGTATTTGCAGCGGGGTATCGTTAATATTCATTAAAAAATACCCGGATGCATTTGGGTACCTGTAGGTTGTATTGCCCTGTTTAATAAATTCGGCGTACAAATTTACGGGGTTTATATTGGGGCTAACATTTACAATATTCAAGTAGCCGTTATCAGTACCAATAGAAGTGCCGTTGTCCTTTCCGCAGGATATCAATTGCGAAATAATAAGCAATCCGCCGATAAGTAACCCGAGGGATTTCAGTATGCCGCTTTTATGCTCGTTCATCATTTGGTTTCGAAAAACTATTTATTAACTACCAGCCCAGTGCCAAATTTTTGCCCGCCGGCCCCAGCTACCTTCCCTTTTGCAAAAAGGGTGTAAACCCTGCCGGCTACCAATGTGCGCGTAGTATCGGTTATAGCCGTTGGATTGCCAGATTGGTAAACCCTCACATGTTTTATGCCAACCCCAACGGGTAAAAACACCGAGGCTGTTTTGTAAGCACGTACTTTAAAGTTTACGGTATCGCCTATCAGCACATCTAAATTACCAGCATCGGGCGATGCATTTACAAACCTAACTTTTGCCCGCCCGGATGTATCAGCCACCAGCGTATCCAGCGTGGTAAATGTATCTTCGGCCGCGCGGCCTGCAACAAATAAGGAATAAACCTTGTTGGTATCTAAGGCCAAAGATAAGTTAAACAGCACATCGGCACTGCCAAGACGCTTAAACTGGTAATTCTGGTCGGCGTATTTTACCGCGAGGTACCCGGTATACCCAAAGGGATATAGCGATGAAGCTGTGTTTACCCGGCTGCCGTTAAGGTAATAATTAAGCGTATCGGTTGTTGTGTTCACTACATTTAATGTTGTAGTTAAGGTTGATGACTCGGGTAAGGCGTCATCGCCAACCTTGCAGGAGGCTATCCCAAAAATCAACAGCATTACGAATAAAACAGGTACTTTAAAATTCATATACAAAAGCGGATGCAATAATAACTGTATAACGGCAGGTTTTGTTATCCCATCAACAAAAAAGTCCGGCTTTGTGCAGGCCAGACTTTTCGTTTTGGGTTGATTAGAGGTTGGAGGTAAGCGGTTAAATGATGGCCAGTGGCTGTCACCCTACCTTATCTTCATCCTCTAATCAATATTATGCGTAGCTGTTAAGCATTACCGGCATTACCAGCATCAATACGTCTTCGTTCTCATCTCCGCCCTGCGGCAGTAATAAACCTGCGCGGTTAGGGGTCGACATTTCTAA
Organism: uncultured Mucilaginibacter sp.; assembly: GCA_965649995.1. GTDB lineage: Bacteria > Bacteroidota > Bacteroidia > Sphingobacteriales > Sphingobacteriaceae > Mucilaginibacter. The sequence continues at coordinate 1,295 of CBFGNE010000396.1, read as the reverse complement.
GGATACTTCCTCGCAGCTCAGGTTCTTCAGCATCTCAATCAGGAAACGGGCGTTAAAGCCAATTTCCAAATCGTCGCCTTCGTATTGGCAGCTTAAACGCTCATGGGCTTCGTTTGCAAAATCAATATCTTCTGAGGATATGTTCAGTTCGCTGCCGCTAATTTTTAACCTTACCTGGTGGGTGGTTTTGTTAGCGTAAATTGCCACACGGCTAAGAGTACCTAAAAGTGCAAGCCGGTCGATAGCCATTTTATTAGGGTTTTCCTTCGGGATAACGGCTTCGTAATCCGGGTAGCGCTCATCAATCAGGCGGCACACCAGGTTAATGTTACCAAATTTAAAGAACGCACTGGTACTGTTATACTCTACCGATACATTCACATCGCTATCCGGCAGAGCTGATTTTAACAGGGTTAAGGCTTTCTTTGGCAGGATGAATGCGGTTGTGCTATCTGCCTTTGCATCTTTCCGGCGGTAACGTACCAGCTTGTGGGCATCGGTAGCCACAAAGGTAAGGTGCTGGCTGCTCAACTGGCAGTAAACACCGGTCATAGCTGGCCTAAGCTCATCGTTGCTTACCGCAAATATAGTTTTGTTGATGGCTTCGCCTAATACAGATGCAGGCAGGTTTACCGATGATGCGTTCTCCACAACAGGTATTTTTGGGAAGTCTTCGCCGTTTTCGCCGCTTAGCTTGTATTTACCGTCGCCGGCGCTTATTTCAATAGCAAAAGTTTTATCGTCAACAGAAAAAGAAACAGGTTGCTCCGGCAGTGATTTCAGCGTATCCAGCAATATGCGCGATGGTATGGCAATGCGGCCGTTCTCTTTAGCCTCAACAGCCAAAGAAGTGGTCATGCTGGTTTGCAGGTCGGTTGCAGAAATGGTTAAGTTTCCGTCTTTTATCTCGAACAAAAAGTTTTCCAGTATAGGTAACACGGTGCTGTTGCTTAATGCGCCACTTACCGACTGCAGTTGCTTAAGTAATGTTGATGTGGAAACTATGAATCTCATAATGGGTTAGTCGTTTAGTAACCCAAAAGTATAAAATTTAATGTGCATACTTTCGTTTGCGGATATAATGTTGAAAAATAGCGAATATTAACACTATCGCAATCGGCACAAGGTTATTTATAAGCTGCCATTGCAGTTTTTCGCTGCGGATGCGTGCCCTATCCAGCAGGCGTATTTGTATCTCTTTGTTGCGGAGGGATATCAGCCCCGAGTCGTCCGCCATGTAGTCTGCAATGTTCATTAGCAGGGTTAAGTTGCCGTAGCTCTGCTTGGTATAACGG
>CBFGNE010000395.1:0-4607 GCA_965649995.1 uncultured Mucilaginibacter sp. | reverse complement strand
TTTTGTAACCAACGTAAAACGTTTACAACAAGGTATTGATAGCGATACAGGTAACTCTATCCTGGTAAAAGTAAACCAGATAGGCAGCTTAACCGAAACCATCAACGCGGTTACTTTAGCACAAACCAACGGTTACACATCAGTAATGAGCCACCGTAGCGGCGAAACAGAAGACGTTACCATTGCCGATTTAGCTGTAGCCCTAAACTGCGGCCAAATCAAAACCGGTTCGGCTTCACGCAGCGACAGGATCGCTAAATACAACCAGTTATTGCGTATAGAAGAAGAGCTTGGCGATTCTGCACGCTTTATTGGCAAGAACTTCAAGTTTTTAAAGAAATAAATTGAGAGACGCTACTTTCACGAATTAGGCGAATTTCACGAATTATTGGAGCCCCGGTTTTGCCGGGGCTTTTTTTGTGAGCCTAATGTTGTGGTGCCCTACCACAACATTGCATTAGCAAATCTCAAATTCTCTTTTTACTTTCGTGGTAATGAACTTGAAAGGATTATACCGCGCTGTTGTTATTTTAGTTATCCTCGCCCTTAATATTGGCTGCGACCAGGTTTCCAAATCTATCGTGCGCAAAAAAATGAGTTATGATGAGCCGATCAGCTTTATACATGATCATTTTACGCTTATTAAAATAGAGAATACCGGTGCCTTTTTAAGCGTTGGCGATACTTTAACCAACCCCTACCGCTTTATACTGCTTACGCTGCTGCCCGTGTTGTCTCTTTTGGCGGGTGTGGTGTTTATACTCATACAAAAGAACTTCAGCAGGCTTATCCTGGCAGGGCTTATCTGCGTTATCGGCGGCGGCATCGGTAATATTTACGACCGTGTTGCCTATGGTTCCGTTACCGATTTTATGCATATCCGTTTCGGCATTTTCCAAACCGGCATTTTCAATGTAGCTGATGTATCCATCATGATCGGTATCGGCCTAATTTTGCTGGATGCTGTATTGAAAAAGCAGGCAGAAAAACGTTTGCAAACAGAACCATCGATAGAGACGGTTGAAAAATAAGCTCGTTGAACTTTCGACAACAGATGGGTTGTTTGCTCCGCTTTGTCCTCATAGCTTTACGCCAAATCTTTGTTGCACAGCATCCCTGATCCAGCCGAGCACAACCGGATTATCGACTCTAACGAAACGGCTGCTATTGATCGTATCGCCCGTACCCGATGTGATGCCGATAATGATATGATCATCTACCAATAGCGGACTGCCGGAATCGCCAACGGCCACAACTTGCTGCCTGGCGTTGCCGAATAACCACTTTTCGTTGTTAGCAGTAACAGTGCCGGGTTGCCATTTTCGCCTGCGCCCATCAATAGCCTTATATTTAAAGGTTTTATCTCTCACCTTATGATAACCGTAACCGACGCCTAAAAAGGTAGTGACGCCAGGCAGGGTGTTGAAGAACGATGGCTTGGGAAGAGCAGCGATGGGCCTGTTTGTAATAGGAGTGTCGAGGAATATCAGACCGATATCAAGATAGTTACTCGGGTCAGAAGCGCCGGTAGTATCTTTCAGGCTTTTTTGATGAGCCATTTGGTCGGGGTGGGTTAGCACGTTATTTATCCAGTCAAACGGTATATAGTTACTGTTTTGCAACGCTGTGTTTGACGTGGAAATATAACCACGCCGGTCAATGCCGTCGGGGTAACGTTTGTAACTCACATGCCCCGCAGTTAATATTACCCTGGGATGGATCAAAACACCTGTTGCCCGGACCAGTATCTTGCCTGTAGAATCTAAACGCATGATGGCCACTACCATATTATGCGTAGAATCAGCTGTTTTGGTGCTCAGATCGACCTGGCCAAAGGCTACATTAGTCAACACGATCAGCAAAAACAGTAGTTTAAATTTTGTCATAAGGTTGTTGTTGTTCACCGGCAAGTTACCGAAACAGGCGGGATTTTCACAGCCGGTGGTGCATATACAACCATCTAAATAACATTGCATAACAGCCCGAACTGGAGCGTTTTGAAGGTATAAATCGGCATCAGGTAAAACCGGGAAAATCGTAAAATCCACTTAGCCGCCGCACAAATCTTGTCACCTTACCATCACCTTCCAGCCCGCATAACCTACTTCATAATAAAAACCGTATCTTTGCAGAAATAATTACCCGTTGATTTACGGTTTTGATCAATAGACACTCTTCAGATCCGCTTAATGCTTCGCGTTAGCACATAATACATTACATTCAATACATGTCATTCGAAAATTTAAATTTAATTGAGCCTATTTTAAAGGCTTTAAAAACAGAGGGTTATACAACCCCCACCCCAATACAAGAACAAGCAATCCCTTTTATATTACAACACCGCGATTTGCTGGGCTGCGCCCAAACCGGTACCGGTAAAACGGCTGCCTTTGCTATCCCTATTTTGCAGTTATTGTTTTTAGATAAGCAAAAACACAAGGAACAAAAATCTATAAAAGCCCTTATCCTAACCCCAACCCGCGAACTGGCCATCCAGATAAGCGAAAGCTTTACTGCTTACGGCAAAAACACAGGCCTTAAAAACCTGGTTATTTTTGGTGGTGTATCGCAAGGCCCGCAAACAGATGCTTTGCGCCGCGGCGTTGATATCCTGATTGCTACCCCGGGCCGTTTGTTGGACCTGATGAACCAGCGCTTTGTACACCTTGACCAGATAAAAATGCTGGTTTTGGATGAGGCCGACCGTATGCTGGACATGGGCTTTGTACACGATGTGAAAAAGATCATCGCCAAGGTGCCGCAAAACAGGCAAACGTTGTTCTTCTCGGCTACCATGCCAAATGAGATACAAAGCCTTGCCGATTCTATCCTGCAGAAACCTGCCAAGGTAGAAGTTGCCCCGGTATCGTCTACCGCTGATACTATTCAGCAGTCCTTATATTTTGTAGAGAAAAATGATAAGCGCTTATTGCTTAACCATATCCTGAAAGATAAAAACATCAAAACGGCCCTGGTATTTACCCGCACCAAGCACGGTGCCGATAAGGTTGTGAAAGACCTGGTGAAAGCAGGCATCACCGCCGAGGCCATCCACGGCAATAAATCGCAAAATGCCCGCCAGCGCGCATTGAGTAACTTTAAAAACCGCACCACGCGCGTTTTAATAGCTACCGATATTGCTGCCCGCGGTATTGACATTGATGACCTTACGCACGTAATTAATTACGAAATACCAAACATCCCCGAAACCTATGTACACCGTATTGGCCGTACGGGCCGCGCGGGTGCAAGCGGTATTGCGCTTACCTTTTGCGATGGCGAAGAAGAAATAGATTTCCTGAAAGATATTCATAAACTGATAGCCAAAGAGATCCCTGTGGAAGAAGGGCACCCTTACCCGCTCAGCATACAGGCCATGACCGAAAAGATGATGAGCAAAGCCAAAAACGCACCTGCAAAGACAAAAAGCGGCGGCGGTGGTGGTTCGCGTGGCGGCCGCCCGGGTGGTGGCGGCGGCAACCGTAACGGCGGTGGCGGCAGGCCGGGTGGCAACACCAGGACTGATGGAAGCCGTAAAGCAGGTGGCAGCAGCGGCATGAGTGGCGCCGGCGGCAGGATGGGAAGAAGATAATGAACCGTGAGTGGCGATTAGTTGATAAGTTAATGGTTGCATAGTTGCTATAACTACCCACTTAATCAACCCCTCACCATTGTTAATAAGTTAATAATCCTGTTTGCAGCGTTCAGATAAATTAAATAGCTTTATAATTAATTTCAGCCCACGCCCAATGAAACGTTTTATCAACCTTATCAAGAATAAATTCTTCCTGGTAACCGTAGTATTTGTTGTTTGGATGATCTTTTTTGACAAGAACGACCTGTTCTCGCAATACCAATACCGCCAACAACTAAGCAAACTGGAACACGAGCGCGATTTTTACAAGGTTGAAAATGCCAAAGTGAATAAGGACCTGGACGAGCTGACCTCCGATAAAGCTAAACTCGAAAAATTTGCCCGCGAAAAGTACCTCATGAAAAAAGATAACGAAGATGTTTTTGTAATAGAGCACCAGAAGAAAGATTAGCAGGTTTTAAATATGCAGATGATAAAAATCCTTTCAAGTTTTAGCTTGAAAGGATTTTTTGTTTAAGGCACTCAGTCACTAATGCCTGTTCAACTTACGTCTTTGCGAGGAGCGGCGGAGGGAATGAGAGGTGGGGCGACGTGGCAATCATCGGCATGCAAAGCAGATTTGCAGAGCGGTTCTGCCAGTTACTCGGCATGCCGATGATTGCCACGCTATCGCTCGCAAAGACGTTGTGGTTAAAGCAGAATGCTGTTAAAGCTTTGCTTTAACAGCATTCTGCACATCTGAAATCTACACATTTTCTTACCCGCCTGTACCCGTTTGGGTGTCAATCTTAGGCACGGCAAACATAGCTTCCTTAATTAACTTGACAGGGGCGCTGCCATAGCCCAAAAATTTCTCGTTGAATTCTTTAAGCTTATACTTATCGCCTTGCTTCTTTTTCCAGGCCTGCTGCAGATCATTTATCTCCTTATAACCGGTAAAATAGCTGGTGAGTTGTACGCTGCTTACGGTTAAGCGTTTCCATTTGTAATCGGCTTCGGCCTGCTGATGGAA
>CBFGNE010000394.1:0-4608 GCA_965649995.1 uncultured Mucilaginibacter sp. | reverse complement strand
GATAGAGCATATTTACAACCCTTTTGTTTTTATGGCGCTTTGTAAGGATGTGCTTAGCAAAAACGGCGGCGGCGAACTTATACTAACCACCCCTTACCACGGCTACTTTAAAAACCTGATGCTAAGCATTTTTGATAAATGGGATAAGCATACCAACGCTGTTGCAGTTGGCGGGCATATCAAATTCTGGTCTAAAGCATCCTTAAGCCAGCTGCTCACGCAAACCGGCTTCGAGGTTACCAACTTTGTAGGCTGCGGGCGCATGCCATACTTTTGGAAGAGTATGGTAATGAAGGGCAAGTTGGTAGTTTAAGCCCTCCTCTACAGGACAACCAAACTTGAATATCGAACACGAATACAGGACGCCGAATGATGAAGTTAACTTCGGCGTTCGATATTCAAAATTCATTATTCGGTATTAATTCCCGTCGCTGGTATCTAATTTATACCTAATTCTGAAGCACCTGGTGTATGTTCTCCAGTTGCCGGGTATGCCTTATGGTGTGGCAGGCCACCAGGTGCAGCCACTCCTGGCGGGTAAACGGCTCTGCGCCGGGGATAGCAAAATCAAGGCATATCTCGGTACCATCCAACAGTGTGGCGGTTTGTTGTATCTCCTCACTTTTTCCCTGGTATTTAGCCAGCATGCCGGCTTTGTCCTGCGGCTCGTTGGTGGGTATTATAAACTCCGGCGATTTATATTTGGCGTCAAAATCCAGGAATATGCCCTCGATAAACGCATTACTGGCATCGGGTTTACGGTCGGCAGGTTTGGTGTTGCCCATAAACACGTCCGGCAACCCCCATTGCGATTTAAGCAGATGGTCGGCAACCTGTGCAGGTGTCCAACTGCCTTCAAAAGGCACCGCGTTAAATTGTTGCTGGTTAAATAAGGCTAATACCTTTAAAAAGTTATCGGTGGCGGTTTTATATTCGTTAATGGCTTGCTGTGTCATGTTGTTTTAATATTACCTTGTTTATGTTTTGGTTAACACAATAAAGGTACAAGCCACAGGCAAATGCCGGCGGGTGTAAATACGGCTATTTGAGGGGTGAAATGCGACGTGCATTTTTTCCGCTACAGTTTGTAGAGTTCATTACGCGGGGCGGCAAAGAAAACCCCCAGCTAGCCAGATATTTAACGGGCAACTAAAACCTAAAACTATTTAAGGGTTGCCGGCCCCGGGGTTGGGCGGGGCCTAGTTGTGTGCATGCAGCCCAACGCGGTTGCCTTCGGTATCTTTAAAAAAAGCCATGTAACCAATTTCGGGGCTTATTTGGGTGCGGGGCACCAGCACCTCGCCGCCGAAGGCATCAATACGGCCAATTACCGATTGGATGTCGGGGTTTGCGTTCAGGTAAATCACCAGCCCCTCCTCGGATGGGATATGGAAATCACTCTCCACCAGTGCGCCGCCAACTTTGCCGCTGTTTTCGTTTATTAAAAAATAAACCATCTTCATGCCCATCATCCCTTCCAGGGGGGCCATTTTCATATCGAAGATGCCTTCGTAAAACGTTTTTGCGCGTTCTATTTCTACCGCAGGTATTTCAAACCAGTTCAGTGCGTTTGCATTTCTATCCATGATATTTTTTTATTAAATAAACCTGGTAAACTTGCTTAATTTTCTTTCAAAGGTAGTGTTGCACAAAGTATTGTATATTATATTGATGTTAAGTTTTTGTTTTGTTTGAAACCCAACGAATGCTATAGAAATGCCGTTTAAACTTTATATTAAATAATTAATTAAATACAGAAGCACCGCTGCAGCCTATGTACATTTGCAATGCAATTTCAAATAAGCAGGGCGCTGGCAGGCAGCATATTGAAGGTTCGACCCCTTCCTCTGCATCTACCTTTTTTAACCTTTAATTTATGGAAATCAACTATACAATAGCCGGGCTCATTGTTTTTGTAGCACTTATTGTAATCTTCTTACTGGTACGCAAAAACCAAAAAGACGAAAAACAATTTGAAAAAGACATGAACCAGCAAGGTACCGAGCCCGAAAAACACGACCGGGACGAAGAGCGTATATAAAAATGCCCTTAAGCAACAAGCGTACCTGCAAATTTGCAAGTACGCTTGTTGTTAATGTTTTTACTAAATATCGGTGTCGCTGCTCCCTATCCCCTACGTACAGCCCGGCTCCCCCTTCGTTATTTCACAATGTTATACAAATTATAATCGGTCATTGGCGCATCGGTTAAGCCTAACTGGCGGCCAATAGTTACCACTTGCCCGCGGTGGTAAGTGCCGTGGTTCATTACGTGCTGCACATACTCATATACAGGCAGGTTAGAGGTAAACCAGGGCGTTACCAACTCGTGGCTTTCTAACAACTGATCCTCTGTCAAAGTAGCTACAAAGGCAGCAAGCTCATCGGCATTTGCCGTAAATTCGTCAAACAACTGTGCATTCGTGCCCGTAAACTCTTCCAGGTTTGCTTCTTCGTGTTTTATTACGGCCAGCCAAAACTTCTGGCAATCCCACAGGTGCGTTAATGTTTGCCTAATGCTTGGGAAACTTGATGCCACCTCTGCGGTTAGCAACTCTTCTGGCTTGTTTTTTAGCCATGTTACCATTTGGGCCATTGCCCAGGCATTGTATTTTGCATAATTGTTAACTAAAGCGCTTAAAGCGGTTTGGGCGGTTTGTTTTTCTGCGGTTATCATTGTTTTAATGTTTTGTTATACAAATAAACTAACCGGTACTGACAACCCTATGTCAGCAGCATCTGCTCAAATAAAAATAAATTTCAGTTTTTTGTTTTGCTTCGCGAGATTGGCTTTAAATATGCCTTAAATATGCAGTCACGATTAGAGATAATGCCCGAAATGAGGTTTATAGGTAAGCGCATCACGATGTCGTACACCAACAATAAAACAGGCGAATTGTGGCGCAGTTTTATGCCGCGGCGCAGGGAAGTAACAGCCGCCGGCACTCAACTTTATTCGATAGAGGTTTACCCCGCAGGCTTTTTTTTGGCCTTTAACCCCGCGCGCGAATTTGAAAAATGGGCAGCAGTTGAAGTAGATAATGCAGCGGGCATCCCCGCAGGTATGGAGGCGCATTGTTCTCCCGAAGGTTTATACGCAGTATTTACCCATTATGGCCCGGCAAGTACCGGGCCCGAAACTTACCGTAAAATATTTACGGAGTGGCTCCCCTCCTCGGGCTATGACGTGGCCCAGCGGCCACATTTTGCCATTATGGGCGATAAATACCTGCCCGAATCGGCAGATTCTGAGGAAGAGATTTGGATACCGGTCGCCGCCAAACAAACCCTATAGAAAATGCATCCGTTTCGGTAACATTTACCCGTTAAGCAGACTAATGCATGCTTGCACCAACAAAAGGGTACCATTTATGTTATACCCAGCATTGGGTTTAAAGCAATTTTTTACTATATTAAACTCGGCTAATTTTTTGCAAGTGCCGTACAGCCCAGGATAGTTTATGGAAGATGTTATTATACAAGTTATTGTTACCGGGTTACTGGTATTGATGCCATTATTTGGCCCGCGCACCAAAAGGCGCGAACCCGATTTTAAAGCCCAAACCGAAATACATTCCATTTATGGGATAAACGAGGACGGCAAACTGGAGCTGCTTAAAAAAGAGGGCGAAGAAGAGGTTTAGTCCTTATTCAGCAGGTTTATCTTCAGCCCAAGCTCAAATGTGTTGTTTGCGTAGGAGTTGAGGCTGCCCGTATTGTTAGAGTAGGCCAGTAAAACATTTACAGGCTTAAAGCTTATCCCCACCCCCACGGTTGCACTTTTATTGCTGTGGTAAAAACCCGATACGCTGAGGTTATAATCAGGCATATCCAGGTTGGCGCCGGCATCCAAAATATTATCAAAGCCCTTTATGCCACGGTAGGCAAGTTTTGGCTCCACAGTAAAGTTATTATCGCTTATAGGCAATTTGTAACTAATGGCGGTAAAAAATGTATTTCGCAGAGCCTGCAGCTCCTGGTCGTCTTTAAAAAAAATGCTCCTTAAATTTGGTACTGCGCATTGTAAGGTAAGCTGGCTGCTTGTGTAGGCCAACCCGAGGTCGCCATCCACATAAACGGTACGCCTGTTAAACAACCCTACCGATACGTCGTTGGGGTCGCCTACTATTTTATTGTAATCGATATAAACATTGTTGATACCGAACGACAGCCCGAAGTTTAGCTTATCCTCTTCGCCTACCGGCAAATGATAAGCATAAGTGGCCATTGCCCGGGTACGGCTAATAAGCCCCGATTGATCGCTGTTTACATTTAGCCCCAGCCCTACGTTATCGCCGGGGCGGTAGTCTGCGGTAAAATTTTGCATTTTAGGGCTGCCGGGAACACTATTAAACTGCTGCTGCAGCCCAAGATTCAGGTTCAACCCTTTCTCGAAGCCTGCCATGGCCGGGTTTACTATATACTGGTTTTGAAAATATGCCGATTGAAAAGTAGCCTGTGCCGAAACCCGGTGTATGCCCGCTGTTAATAGCGTGATAACGATCAGGACGTAGATTTTTAGCATGGGCTGATTACCGGTGACTGCTTTATTTTTATACATTAACCAAATTGCTATAGGCTAAAAAAAACCGTAATATACAGCTTGTTT
>CBFGNE010000393.1:0-4609 GCA_965649995.1 uncultured Mucilaginibacter sp. | reverse complement strand
TTAGCGTTCTCGGGCAGGCTGGGCATTTGGCCGGAGATTACGGTGATTACATTAAAGAGGAAAACCGCGTAGTGAGTAGTTTTTATAACCACAGAGATCACAGAGAAAATACACAGAGAGGCACAGAGCCTTGCGAGTTTACTATGGAGTTTTAACTCTGCGTATCTCTGCGAATCCTCCGCGCCCTCCGCGGTTAAAAATAACGTGCTTCAAATCCACACAAACAAATCTTCACTTCCATCCTTATTAATTTATGGAAAAGAAGAAAATAGGCACCGGCAAAGCCCAGGCAACGCGGGCTAACGATCACAATGCTTTAGAGGTAATGAAGCCATTTTTGAGCTTTGGCGTAAAGGCAATGGCGGTTATCGGCAGTGCGCTGGTAACCATTGTACGCAATATCCCCAAGCCGGATAATCACACCCCAAAACCGAAGAAAGACGGCAGGATAATTAAGATTTAAGGGGATGTTTAACTCTTGTTTCTTGGCTCTTGATTCTTGTTTCTTGGCTCTTGGCTCTTGGCTCTTGTTTCTTGGCTCTTGATTCTTGGCTCTTGATTCTCGTTTTTTGTTTCTCTAAGAAAGCCACTTTCCAAACTCGTAGTACTTACTAATTTTTATACCCAGCTTGCTGCCAACTTTGTATTTACCCCGTTGATAGTTTATTACGCGTAGTGAAACTTCATCCCGTTCAATTACCAGTTCTTCAAAAAAGCCTTTAAACAGCACCTGTTTTACCAGCCATTTTTTGGCTACGCCAATGCCGCCGATGCTAATATGCTCGGCATAAATAACCACCGTACCGCGTTTAGATTTAATGCCGCAAACAGCAGCCTGCGCCGCTGTCAGTTCGCTGCAGCTTACTAATATTTTAGCTGTATACAGCAGTTTTGGCGAGTGGTATAGCTTCTCGGGCGAACCATGTTCTACTATCTCCCCTTCTTTTATTACAATAAGTTCGTCGGCCATGCTCAACAGCTCTGCCGGGTCGTGCGATACGAGGATGACCGTTACGCCCCATTCTTTTACAATTTGGCGTATATCGTGCTGCAACCCGTCTCGGTAAGCGGCATCCACCTGGTTAAAAGGTTCGTCGAGCATCAGCACCTCGGGCCGGTTTATCAGGGCCTTGGCAATGGTAACGCGCTGCTTTTCGCCGCCGCTCAGTTTGCCAAAAGCTTGCTCCTTTAAATCGTATATGCCTAATAAATTAAGTGCCTGGGTGGTTTTTTGCAACTGGTAGTTTATATCTTCGGTAGGTAGCCCGGCGCTTACGTTATCCCAAACCGAATCGCCCATAGCCATATCCCGGTTATCCTGCGTAACCGTAGTGATTGCGGCATGTGCCGATGTAAAACCCGCGCTACGTTGCGGCAATAACTGCGAATGAAAAAACACATCGCCCGAATCGGGTTTCATGCTGCCGCTAAGCAATTTAAGCAGGGTGGTTTTGCCGCTACCGCTTTCGCCCACTATCGCGGTAATTTTCCCCTTGGGGATAAAGATGGTAATGTTGTTTACCCCGGTAGATTTATCGCCAAAAAAATTCTTGGTTATGGATATGGTTTCCAGTATCAGTTCAGCGCTCATAAATAATTCCCGGGTATTTTAACTTCTCTCAAACCTAACCTATAAAAGTTTATCAGCCAAAAAAATGTTAAATTCCCCCCGATGTCATTTCGACAAACAGAAGCGCGAGCGACGAGGTGGGGTGAGGAGAAATCTTTTGCAGCTTGCAAAGCGGTCATGCAAAGCGGGCATGCAAAGCGTTAATGCCGGGGCACGGGAGAGCACCCTTCGCCCGTAAGGGTAATGGGCAAAGCAAAGCTGCTATGACAACATTGGAAATATTTCTTCGAACATTTTTTTGGCATTCTCGAACTTCTGAGTTACAGATTCAGATTTGTTATTTAGCATTAAATAAGTGCTGTTAGACGCGTCATAATAATGTGTAAAAGTTTGAACGCCTAACAATGCGTACATAACTCTTTTGTAAACCATAAATCGCTTGGTTTGCACCTTTGGCTCCTCAAAGCCGGTATCTCTTCTTATTGTATTAGCACCAACAAACCCAAAGCTCGCGAGCTTGTCTTTGTTATAAATTTCAAGCATTATCTTAACACAGGTATTAATAATTCTCGAGCATCTATTTTCATTGGTTAATACATTATACTTATGAGAATTGCGCTTATCTTTCTTTAAATAGAACTTAATAATATAAATATCCAATTCATAGCGTTCCACTTCAACCAAATAGTAGTTGCTTCGAGACTTAAAATTGTATGTGATTATTTCTTTAAGGTACTTATTAGAAAGTGGCTTTACCACTCCTACTTTATGGAAAGGGTAATAAGAATCGAACACCTAAGGGAGCAGGTATTTGTAAACAGAAGGCCTGATGGAATTAATTTCCTCGATAGTGACTTTTACAAAATGAGATTTAAATTTGCCGGCAATAGGCTTTACGTCAACTTCCTTTTTTGCTTTGGTAGTTGTTGTAGTATTTGCAAATGTTAATTTATCGCCCATTAATGCTTTATCAGCTAAGTCATTACAAATTTATAAAATCTTTTACCAAAATCCCTACACCATTGCCTTCTAATCATTCATAGCATATTGTTTTTTTTTTGTGCATACTGCCCAGCTAACTGCAAACCGAATTAAACCTTGCCTCGCAATTACCGTCCTATATTCAGAAACACAACAAGAATATATTTAATTGCTACTACCATGAAAACCACCCTATCAACCATAAAAAACGACCTTTACCGCGTATTTGTTAAAGGCGACGCCGATACCACACAATTAGCACACGTGTTTATGTTATTGGCACTGCCGGCTATCACATCAATGTTTGCCCTGGGCCGATTGCCTATATATTAATAGGCGTAATGGGCCGCCGCTAAAAATAATCTTCTATTTTTGCGGCACAAAACGCAGTAATGGACAGCACACTAAAGGATAAATACGACAGCATAATTTTCGACCTCGACGGTACGCTTTGGGATAGTACCGATACCATAACCCAGGCCTGGCAAAGCGCGCTGAACCAGGTGCCGTACATGAGCCACGAAGTAATGACCCGCGAGCGTGTGCGCTCTATCACCGGGATGACGTACGATAAGATATTTGAAAAGCTTTTTCCGTTTTTAGATGCAACGCAACGTGCCGAGGTGCAAAAGCTATGCTCGGTAAGCGAACTGGAGATATTGCATAAACAAGGCGGCACGCTGTACCCAAAACTGCCCGAAACGCTGGAATACCTGGGTAAAAAGTATAAGCTATACATTGTAAGCAACTGCCAAAGCGGATACATAGAGTTGTTTTTGGATTTGAATAACATGCATAGCCATTTTTTGGCGCACCAGTGCTACGGCACCAAGGGCAACCCAAAGGCCGATAATATCCGCGATATTGTGAACGACCATAACTTGCAAGCTCCCGTTTACGTGGGCGATACCATGGGCGATTCGGATGCTGCAACTAAAGCCGGTGTACCTTTTATATTTGCATCTTACGGCTTTGGCGTGGTGGAGAGCGGGCAGGTGGCTACCATCAACAACTTTGAGGAGTTAACCACAATACTTTAGTACAAACCTTTTTTGTAGCCATAGGTTTATTGGGTAAATTCGCAAACGCCGGTATGAAAATATCCAAATACATCCACTCCTGCTTGTTGTTTGAATTGAACGGGCACAAATTGCTATTCGACCCGGGCAACTTTACTTTTGCCGAGGGTATTGTGACGGCTGAAATGTTTGCCGGCGTAAACAGCATTGTGATTACCCACATACACCCCGACCACCTGGACCTACCCAACCTGAAGGAGATTGCCGAACTTAGCCAGGCCACTATTTATACCAATATGGAAGTGGGCACGGCCATACAGAAAGCGGGATTAAACTATACGTTGATAGAAGAAGGCATTTACAACATTGGCCCCTTTAAACTACAGGCTATCCCCGTGGTACACGAGCCCCTGCTGGATAACCCTATCCCGCAGATGACGGGCTTCATTATTAATGATAAAGTGTTGCACCCGGCAGATTCGATGGAGGATAAGCTTACCCAATATAAAAATATCGAGCTATTGATTATGGTTACCATGGCGCCGTTTGCCAACGAACTGCGGATTGCAGGCTTCGCCGATAAGCTAAAACCAAAAAAGATATTGCCGGTACATGATGGCTATGCCAAGCCTTTTTTCGTAAAATCGCGCTTTCAGAACTACGCAAAGCATTTTGCAAAAGCTGGAATTGAATTTATAGAGATATATGAGCCGGGGGATAGTGTAACTATCTAATATACCTGTTAAAATCCCCTATCCAATCAACCCTCTCTATTCACTATTCCCCACTCACTACTTCCCTTTTACTTCTTTATCAAAGTTTTCCATTACCAAAACTGCTGCACCTATCAGTTCGGCATCAAAGCCGAGGGATGATATCAACAATTCGGTACCCGATGACAGGCGCGGGATGCAATACTTAAGTAAGGCCTGCTGTATAGGCGCCAGTAATATTTTGCCAACTTTGGCCCCGCGGCCGCTTAATACAATGTTTGCCGGATTCATGATATGGATGAGGATAGCCAGGGCCTTGCCTATTT
>CBFGNE010000392.1:0-4613 GCA_965649995.1 uncultured Mucilaginibacter sp. | reverse complement strand
AGAGATAGGTACCGGGGTGAATTGGCTGGAAGCGCATTAGGACGCGGGCGCAACTTTATTGCCGTTGACTTCGGCCAACGGATGCAGAGCAACTTAGAAGGCTTTAGCCAAAATAGTACATAGCTAAAGCCCCTTTTTATTTATCCGTGTTCGTCCCACAAATGGGACGGCAATAAATTTGAAAAATCATTATTCGTTTAGGCTCCCAAAAATAAACTTACTACCCTGATTACGCTTGATGCATCCGGCGCATATCAGCAAACTTACGAGCAGGCACGTGTGCTAAAATCAGCTTTACTTGCCTGCAATATTTCTTTTTAGAAACTATCTTTTAAATTTTTCTTCCGCGTTATATCACCTTATTGCCAAATCCGCAACAAAAGCTACTGTCTATTTCAGATAAATACCGAAATGGTAATTAACCACGGGTTTTAATTAAATAATAACACCATTTCAAACAGATTTTTCAAATTATATGTTTGTTCTATTTAGGAAATGTTTAGTACCTTAACCAAACATAATCCCGAATGAGAATATTCCACCTAAGTGCCGAGTGCTATCCTATTGCCAAAGTTGGCGGGCTTGCAGACGTTGTTGGTGCGCTGCCTAAGTATCAAAACCAGGCAGGCCAAAATGCAGCTGTAGTAATGCCCTTTTACAACCGCAAGTTTGTTCACGAAAACACATTCGATATGGTTTTCCAGGGCACTACGCTTTTGGGCACACGCAGGATATATTTTGAGATACTAAAAGAAACTACGGATAAACTGGGCTTCGAACTCTTTTTAATAAAGATACCTGGCCTGCTGGACAGGGAAAACATCTACAGTTATCCCGATGAGCAGGATCAGTTTATGGCCTTCCAGATATGCTTTTTGGATTGGATAAACTGGAGCGGACAAACACCCGACCTGGTGCATTGCCACGATCATCATTCAGGATTGGTGCCGTTTATGATGTACCACTCGGCGCTATACAGGCGGTTGGCACATATCCCAACTATATTTACTATACATAATGGGCAATACCACGGTGCCTTTGGGTGGGAACGCTTAAACCTGCTGCCCGAAATTGATTTTTATAAAACAGGCTTACTTGATTGGAACGGCGGCATTAATCCCCTTGCTTCAGCCGTAAAGTGTTGCTGGCGGTTTACCACAGTATCACCGAATTATTTAAAGGAACTTTCTATCAACTCTAACGGGTTGGAATACCTTTTCTATGTAGAAAGGCATAAGGGTTATGGCATCATCAATGGCATTGATACCGACGTTTGGGATGCTGCTACCGACCCTATGGTGCCTAACAAATTCACCGTAACTACGATAAACAAGGGCAAGCAAAAAAACAAGGAATTGCTTTGCACACGCTTCCACCTCTCGCCGGATAAACCACTGATCGTATTCATCGGCCGATTGGTTGTGGAGAAAGGCGCTGATGTATTGCCAGCCGCCATCGAACGCAGCATCCAACAGCATGGTGATGATGTAAACTTTTTGATATTAGGCACTGGCGATACCGAAACCGAAATGGCCCTGCAAAAGTTAAAGGATTTTTACCCGCAAAACTGTAACGTGTTTATCGGTTACGATGAATCGTTGGCACATTTGATATACGCCGGGGCAGATTTCCTGCTGATGCCGTCGCGGGTGGAACCTTGCGGGCTCAACCAACTTTATGCCATACGTTATGGCACAATACCTGTGGTGCGTACAACCGGCGGCCTTGCAGATACCGTTATAGATTTCGGCGACGAAGATGGCTATGGTATCCGTTTTAATAATGTAGATGTTATCGATATCAGCAACTCGATAACACGTGCGGTTGAATTGTACAGCGACTCTAAAAAAATGCTGATGCTGCGTAAGCGGATGATGGGCCTTGATTTTTCATGGGGCCGGTCGGCAAAAGAATATATTGACCTATACGAAAGTTTAATTCCTACGATATGACATCAAAAGTAATCAGCATTGTACTTGGCGGTGGCCAGGGTAGCCGTTTAGCACCGCTAACCCAAACACGTTCGAAACCGGCAGTGCCTATTGCAGGTAAATACCGATTGGTTGACATCCCCATCTCTAACTGTTTACATTCGGGTATCAACAGGATATTTGTGTTAACACAGTTTAACTCGGCATCGCTCAACAAACACATCAAAAACACCTACCATTTCAGCACTTTTAGTACCGCTTTTGTGGATATTTTGGCTGCCGAGCAAACCCCTACCAGCGCGGGCTGGTTTCAGGGTACGGCCGATGCGGTTAGACAGTGCCTGCACCACCTGGCTGTACACGAATTTGAGTATGTGCTGATACTATCGGGCGACCAGTTATACCAGATGGATTTTGAGGAGATGATAGCCCAGCACGTAGAGAAAAAGGCTGATATCTCTATTGCTACTATCCCTGTGCATGTAAACGATGTGCCCGGCTTTGGTATATTAAAAACGGATGAGAACAACCTTATCACTTCATTTATCGAAAAACCAAAAACCGGTTTCGAGAACTGGGTATCAGAAGTTAGCGACGAGATGAAAGCACAGGGCCGTATTTACCTGGCATCAATGGGTATTTACATTTTCAACCGCAAACTGCTGTACGAGCTTTTAGAAGGAAATGACAATACCGATTTCGGTAAAGAAATCATCCCCCAATCAATAGAAGGGCATAAAGTAGTAAGTTATCAATACGAAGGTTATTGGACCGACATCGGTACCATACCGTCCTTTTTTGATGCCAACCTCGGGCTTACAGACGATATCCCGCAGTTTAACCTGTTCGATAAAAACCACATCTACACACGTGCCCGCATGCTGCCGCCTACCAAAATATCGGGTACGCATTTGGATAGGTCAATTATTGCGGACGGTTGTATTATTAACGCGAGTTTGATTACCCGCTCTATTGTGGGTATCCGCACCCGCATTGGGCTTTACACTACCATTGATAGCTGCTACATAATGGGTAGCGACAACTATCAAACCCTGGATGAAATAGCCGCTGCGAAAGCCAATGGCGAGCCAATTATGGGTATTGGCGACAGGTGTACCTTGCGCAACGCCATCATTGATAAAAACACCTACATTGGCGACGATGTAAAGATCAATTGCGGCGGTAAATTGCCCGATGGCGATTTCCCTACCTATACGGTTGTAGATGGCATTGTTATCGTTAAGAAACGCGCCATCATCCCAAGCGGAACTGTGATTTAATAAATAGTTTTATGCACAAAACGGCTCTGCAAACTGCGGGGCCGTTTTGGTTTTAAAAAATGGGGTTAGCCATGAAAAAAGTAAATGTGGTGATTGGAGCCGGGTCTATAGGCCAGGCCATAGTGCGGAGGGTGAGTGCAGGCAAGCATGTATTGTTGGCAGATATCCGCATGGAAAATGCCGAAGCTGCAGCTAAAACGCTGGCTGACGCCGGGTTCGAAGTAACTACCGCAACGGTAGACGTAACCTCGCGGCAATCCGTACAGGCATTGGTTGCGCTGGCTACTGCTATCGGCGAGGTTGTCGGGGTAATCCATGCGGCGGGGGTTTCGCCATCGCAGGCGCCTGCGGCAGTTATCTTGAAGGTAGATCTGTATGGCACCGCGCTGGTGTTAGAGGAATTTGGGAATGTGATTGTTGCAGGCGGTGCAGGCGTGGTTATCGCGTCACAGTCGGGGCACCGGTTGCCGCCGCTATCGATACAACAAAACGCCGAGCTTGCCACCACCCCCACAGATGAGTTGCTTGCTCTACCATGGCTTCAGCCCGATAAGGTTACCGACCCGCTGAACGCTTACCAGATCTCCAAAAGAGGCAATTCCTTACGTGTAATGGCCGAGGCGGTACGCTGGGGCAAACGCGGCGCGCGGGTAAATACCATCAGCCCCGGCATTATCATAACCCCATTGGCTAACGATGAGCTAAAGGGCCCGCGCGGCACAGGGTATAAGCGTATGCTGGAAACTTCGCCGGCAGGTCGCGCAGGCACCCCCGATGAAGTGGGCACTATTGGCGCACTTTTGATGGGGCAGGATGGAGCCTTTATTACCGGGAGCGATTTCCTGATGGACGGAGGCGTAACGGCGGCTTATTGGTTCGGAGAGCTCGCGCAAAAATAGCTTCGGATATTTATACAAGTAAAAACACCTGTTATGGGTGAATGCTTTTCTGCGTCAAATCAAACGAAACCTTATAAGTCTAAACTTTCTCCAATTGCTGGCAACTTAAGGTTAAGCCCCGCCTTAATAAATTTCTCTTTTACCTCTTCCTTATCTATTTTGATTACCGGGAACGAATCGTAATGTATCCCTATAATATTTTTGCAATTAATGAATGCTGCCGCTTTAATGGCATCATCTGCACCCATGGTGTAGTTATCGCCGATAGGTAAAAACGCCCAGTCGAGGTTCTCATCTTCCAGCAATTTCATATCGTAGGTAAGTGCAGTATCGCCTGCAAAGTATATTTTTTTCCCTTCGGCGAAAATAACAAAGCCCGCCGGGTTGCCGCCGTTGCTGCCATCGGGTAAGGCACTGGAGTGGACGGCATTCACCATTTTTACACGGCCGAAATCGAAGTTAAATCCGCCGCCGATGTTCATGCCGTGCGCATTATCAATATC
>CBFGNE010000391.1:0-4623 GCA_965649995.1 uncultured Mucilaginibacter sp. | reverse complement strand
AACATCAGGTCGGAGGTTTGGGCCATGCCGAGGGTGTTCATGCTATCACTATAATTATCTGATGGCTGGTGGTAGCGCTCATCGTTATACTCCTTAAGCTTTTGGGCGCCGTAAGCCTCGCCTTTTTCAATAGAGGTTGCGCCGTTATGCATATCCAAAGCCGGTACGCCAACCTTGGCAAAGTTAAAATGGTCCGACCGATAGTAACCACCCGAGCCGGGGGTTTTATCGCCCACAACCGTCCAGCCATTAGGCTTGGTTAAGGCACTTACATAGTCGTCCAAATCGTTTTGCCCCTTGCCGGTGATAGAGAAATCGCTGGTTTCGCCGAAGTCGGAAAGGGCATCAATATTTAAGTTAGCCACTGTTTTGTTAAGCGGGTAAATGGGGTGCGTACCGTAATATTCAGAACCCAGCAAACCCTGCTCCTCGGCTGTTACCGCCAGGAAAATTATCGAGCGTTTTGGTTTATCCTTTAGCTGCGTAAACTTTTTTGCAACGGCTAAAACCGCCGCAACACCGCTGGCATTATCAACCGCGCCATTGTAAATGCTATCACCTTTTATGGCAGGCAATTTAACACCAAAGTGATCCCAATGGGCGCTGTATAAAATGTATTCGCCCGGCGCGGCGCTACCCTTTAAGGTGGCTATCACATTATGCGAAGTAGAATACTTCAGTGTATTTTTGATAGTTACCGATACCGAACTGTTTAGTGGCACGGCTTTAAAATCTTTCTTGCGGGCATAGGCGCGCATATCTTCGGTAATACCGGCACCGGCCAGCAGTTTTTTGGCAGTTCCTTCGCTCAGCCAGCCTTCTACTTTGCAGCGGTTCATGTGCTTATGGGCCTGGGTTAAGTATAGTTTAGAGCCTGTAAAACTGTTTTGTATCACCTGCCAGCCGTAGCTTGCCGGTTCGGTTTGGTGCACTATAAGTACGCCGGCAGCTCCCTGCCGAGCAGCTTCTTCGTATTTGTAAGTCCAGCGGCCATAATAGGTCATGGTGTCGCTTTTAAACAACTTTTCGGGTGCTTTAAAGCCAGGGTCGTTCACCAGCACTACAACCGTTTTGCCTTTTACATCCAGCCCTTTGTAATCGTTCCAGTTATACTCAGGCGCTATAATACCGTAGCCTGCAAAAACCATCGGCGAATTCTTCAACTCCAGCGCAGGCAATTCCTGCCGGGTAGCCGCCACAAAATCCTCCCCCATTTTTAGGTCCATCGGTGTTTTTCCGCTTACCTGCATAGTTGGGGCGGCAGCCGCCCCAATTTCTACCATGGGCACTTCCTGGTAGTAGCTGCCGTTATTGCCGGGCTCTAATCCCAATTTTTTAAATTGAGAAGATATATAAGCTATGGTTTTGTCTTCGCCGGCGGTAAACGGCTTGCGCCCCAATAACGAATCGTTGGCAAGTACGCCAATATGCTGCTTAATATCTGCCGCCAGTGCCGTATCGGTAACGGTGGCGGTTTCCTCTTTTTTATCAGACGAGCAGCCCGTTAAAACAGTGGCAAAACCGGCTAAGGCAATAAATGCGATGGATTTAATATTCATAGTGTTTGAGGCATCTTTACAAATCAAATATATAAAACCAGCGGATTGTTTGCGGGATGTTTTTTAACCACAACAAGCCAAAATGCTGGTATTTTTAAAGATGCGCCAATTGCGCACGCAATTGCAAAAAAACCACAGAAAAACACCGAAAAACCACAGAAAAACGCAGATTTTTGCACGCTGCATTTTTGCTGTACGAAACTGTACGAGATTGTACGAAACTGTACGAACTTGTACGAAACTCCGCGAAAACTGTACGAAGTGTACGGAAAATAACATTTCGTACAGCTGTATTATCCTGCGTAAGGTTTACCCTTCGTTAAAATTCGCTACCATCGCTTTTCCATATTATCCTCCTCCTTCCCGCAAAAATTTGCACATTTGCAGTCAGCATACCAGCATCCCCATGGACCAATACTTCATTATAGATTTCGACAGTACCTTTACACAGGTAGAAGCCCTTGACGAACTTGCCCGCATATCCCTTAAAAACCATCCCGACAGGGAAGCCATTTATAAGCAGATAGAGGACTTAACTAATGCTTCTATGGAAGGCAGGCTATCCTTCACCGAAAGCCTGGAAGCCCGGGTAAAACTGCTGTGCGCCAACCGGGACCATCTAAAACAACTGATAACGCACCTTAAAAAGAAGGTTTCTACCTCGTTTTCGCGCAACACCATATTCTTTAAAAACCATCAGGATGAGGTACTTATAGTATCAGGCGGGTTTAAAGAGTTTATTATCCCGGTAGTTACCGAGTACCATATCAAAAAAGAAAATATCTACGCCAATACATTTGTATTTGATGAGGATGGCAACATTATAGGTTACGACCGCAACAACCCGCTATCGCAGGAAGGCGGTAAAGTTAAATTATTGAAAGAGCTTAACCTACCCGGAGAGATTTTCGGTATTGGTGACGGGTACTCCGATTTCCAGCTAAAGGAGTCGGGGATGATCAAAAAATTCTTTGCCTTTACTGAGAATATCGAGCGTAAATCGGTAGCCGAAAAAGCAGACCACATTACCCCGAGTTTTGATGAGTTTTTGTACATCAATAAATTGCCAAGGGCTATATCGTACCCAAAAAACCGCATTAAATGTTTGGTTGTGGGGAATATTGATGACGAGGCATTAGCACAAATGAAGCGCGAGGGTTATAACTTGCGCCACAAGGATACCATAGAAGAAAAATACCTGGACGAAGCCGGTGTGTTGTTTTGTGATGAGACCAACCAGCCCACGCCCGAGCAGATACAAAACGCGGGCCGCTTAAAGGTGATTGGCTGTTTTGGCAAAATTAGCAGCCGCAAACTGGCAGATGCAGCTTGCGCCAGCGGCATCATCATATTTGATGACCCTAAGGACAACCCCAGGAACTCGGATTTTATACCTAAAAGGGTTATTGCCTTTATGAACGAGGGCCGCACCCACATGAGCTGCAACTTCCCCGACCTGCAGCCCCCCCGCAACAACAATGCACACCGCTTAATACACATCCACAAGAACGTGCCGGGTATACTGGCCAAAATAAACGAGGTGTTTGCCCGCCACAACATCAATATTGTAGGCGAGTTTTTGGTAACCAACAGCCAAATTGGTTATGTAATTACCGATGTAAACACTGGTTATGAAGCTAAAGTGCTAAATGAATTAAAAGCGATAGAGCAGACGATAAAGTTCCGGCTGCTGTATTAGGTAGTTGTTCGTGGTGTGTGGATGATAGTTCATAGAAGCTACCGTTTAGCTATTTACTAATGAACGTTCCGTTCATAACGAGAGTTTTCTTCCTGCTATAAACCATTGGCTATGAACTAAACGGCACCACCAACACGGGTACCGTTGAAGTACGCACTACGCTTTCGGCGACACTGCCCATTAGCAGGCGATCTATACCCGTACGGCTATGTGTGCCTATAACGATAAGGTCAGCATTAAATTCTTTACTGCAATACAGTATACCATCTGCTGTTGAACCGTATTCGTTAAAGTGGGTCACTTTCAAGTCGCCGGCGTACTTTTTTATGGTACGGTTAACAAGGTTATCCCCTAAATCCTCTTGTATCGACAGTAATTCAACATCGTTTACGCCCGTATCCTGAAAAGGCAGGCCAGAGAGCGTATCATTTGGCGTTGCGGGCGAAACCATAGGTTCAACAATGTGAACCAGCCCAACGTGCGCATTAAATGTTTTGGCAAGGCCAAAGCCGTACGACGCCGCGTAGTCGGCAAATTTGCTATCGTCTATACCTATAAGTATTTTATTGATCTGCATGGCTATGATGGTTGTGGTATCCGTTAATTAACAAATGGAAGGCAATATGTTTTTATAAAACTATGGCTTATAACTTATATTTAGAGAGCATCCTGAGTACATATTTGGGCTTAGCCGTTTCACCCACCGGTAATTTAGTATGAGCTACCCGTTGTGCAGGATAAATACCGCCCTCCCCACTAAAAAAATATGCTGTAAAACAGGCTATTGCAAAAAACAGGGCGTACTCGCCGCCAAAAAGCTCCACCCCCATTATGGTGCATGCCAATGGTGTATTAGTCGCTCCGGCAAAAACGGCTATAAAGCCAAGTGCTGCAAACAGCCCTATTGGCGCGTTTAATAACTCGCCGAGCGTATTACCAAGGGTTGCACCTATGTAAAACAATGGGGTCACTTCGCCACCTTTAAAACCGGTACCCAAAGTAACGGCAGTATAAACAAGTTTCCATAGCCAGCTAAAGGCAAGCGCGCCGCCGTGCTGAAATGCCGATACGATAGTTACCGCACCCTGTGATTCGGGCTCAACGCCAAGGCTCAAATAATCGGGTCTGCCCAAAAGGTACGTTAACCCAATGATAATTAAGCCGCCGCAAATAGGTATAAGCCAGCTGATCTTTATTTGTTTGGTGAAGAAGTATTTGACAAGGTGTACAGCTTTGGCAAACCCCATACTGACCAGCCCGAATATGGCCGCAGCCACAACAACTTTGGCCAATAAAAATAAACTAACCGGTAAATGTTGCCCGTAAATTATTTGCCCGGTTTCTACCATATCAACGTGGTATAAG
>CBFGNE010000390.1:0-4644 GCA_965649995.1 uncultured Mucilaginibacter sp. | reverse complement strand
CAGGGTGGGTTGCTCAATATAGGCTACGCGTTCCATGCAGCTTTCAATAATATCGCTCATATCCAAAAAGCCGGTATCATTATTCAGGAAAGCGGCAACAGCCACTTCGTTTGCTGCATTAATAATGCAGGGCATATTGCCTTTACGGTTCAAGGCTTCAAAAGCCAGTTTAAGGTTGCGGAAGGTATCCATATCCGGCTTCTCGAAAGTAAGATTGGGATAGGCCGTAAAATCAAACCGTTTAAAGTTGTTTTTAACGCGGTTAGGGTAGGCCAGGGCGTACTGTATGGGCAGCTTCATATCCGGCAAGCCCATTTGTGCTTTTATCGAGCCATCCTCAAACTGCACAAGCGAATGTACAATTGATTGCGGGTGCACAATAACATCTATCTGCTCCGCTTCCAGCCCAAAAAGCCATTTCGCCTCTATAACCTCCAGCCCCTTGTTCATTAACGATGCCGAGTCGATAGTTATTTTAGCGCCCATTACCCAATTGGGGTGTTTAAGGGCATGCTCGCGCGTAACGCCGGCTAAAAATTCGGTTGTTTTACCCCGGAATGGCCCGCCCGAAGCGGTGAGGATGATCTTTTCTATCCTGTTGTGCTCTTCGCCCGCCAGGCACTGGAATATGGCCGAATGTTCGCTATCAACAGGCAGTATCTTAACCTTATATTCTTTGGCTAACCCGGTGATCAGTTCGCCCGCAACAACCAAAGTTTCTTTATTTGCTAACGCGATATCCTTACCTGCTTTTATGGCATTAATGGTAGGCTCCAAACCAGCAAAGCCAACCATGGCGGTAAGCACAATATGAATGTCCGGGTGGGTTACCATATCTTTTATAGCCTGGTAGCCGGCCATAACGGTAATGGGCAAATGTGCCAGCGCTTGTTTTACCTCCGGGTATTTTGTTTCGTCGCAGATGATCACGTACTCGGGCGCAAATTCAAGGGCCTGCTGTATCAACAGGTATGCGTTAGCGTAGCCGGTGATCATAAAAGCACGGAACAGGCCCGGGTTATCTTTTATAACTTCCAGCGTTTGCGTGCCAATGCTACCGGTAGCGCCGAGTATGGCAATGTTTTTAATGTTGTTACTCAATTACAATATTATTCTACACGTCATTGCGAGGTACGAAGCAATCTCTAAGTAAGCAAATCCGGCATGCATAGCCGGGAGATTGCTTCGTACCTCGCAATGACGATTGGTGTTAGTTTATGATATACGAAGAAAGTTCATCCGCAATCTTCCTGTCGTTAGATAATCTTGGTACTTTGTTTTGCCCGCCCAATTTTCCCTGGCTGCGCATGTAATTTATAAATGTATCCTTTTTTAAGCTATTGACAATTAAAGGCTGTAAAATGTTACCCTCTATCAGGTCGAAATAGTAAATATTTTTCTTTTGGAGCGCTTTATCCATTTTAAGGGCAAAGGCTTTAATATCGGCAGGCTCTTTGCCAAATTCAATAAACCACTCGTGGTAGGGCAGTTCGCCTGCAGCGGGGCTTACCTGCGGCGCAACGGTAAATTCTATCACATCAACGCCTTCTTCGGCGGCTACGCTCATTAGTGCCTGTTCTACTTCTTCGCCAATTACATGTTCGCCAAAAGCCGAGATGTAGTGCTTAATGCGCCCGGTAACCATTATTTTGTACGGATTTTTCGATACAAATTTAATGGTATCGCCCAGGCTGTAACCCCACAAACCCGCGCTGGTGTTCATAATGAGGGCGTAGTTGCGTTCCAGTTCCACATCCTTAAGGTTTATGCGGGTTGGGTTATCATTAAAGTATTCGTCGGATGGGATGAACTCATAAAATATCCCGGCATCCACCATAAGCAATAAACCTTTTTCCCGTTGCGAATCCTGGAAGGCGATGAACCCTTCGGAAGCGGGGTAGGTTTCTATCGAATCTATTTTGGTGCCAATAACTTCCTCCATGCGGGCGCGGTAGGGCTCGTAATTTACGCCACCATGCACAAACAGCTTAAAATTCGGGAAGATATCCTTCACCTTTTTGCCACCCGATACAGCGGACAACCTGTCGAAATACATTTGGCACCAGGGCGGTATGCCCGAGATAAGGCGCATATCCTCTTTGGCGGTTTCCTGCACAATGGCATCAACCTTTTCCTCCCAATCTTCAATACAATTGGTTTCGTAGGATGGCATGCGGTTCTTTTGTAAATATTGCGGCACATGGTGCGCCACAATGCCCGATAAGCGGCCAACGGCAATGCCTTCCTTTTCGCTTAAAACCGGGCTGCCCTGCAGGAAGATCATTTTGCCATCTACAAAATCTGCCTTGCCTGTTTCATGGATATAGCTTAGCAAGGCATTACGGGCCGCTTTAATGTGCTGCGGCATGCTTTCTTTGGAGATAGGTATGTACTTTACGCCCGATGTAGTACCGGATGTTTTAGCAAGATAGGCAGGTTTGCCGGGCCAAAGCACATTAAGTTCGCCCTTTACAACACGGTCGATATAGGGGCGCAGCTCCTCATAATCGCGAATGGGGACATGCTTTTTAAAATCCTCGTAATTGTTTATGCCTGCAAAATTATGGTCGGTGCCAAAGGCGGTGCCTTTAGCGGCGTGTATCAGGTCTGTAAATGCCTGTTGCTGTAGTGCTACGCCGTTTTTACGGATATGGTTTAGCTGCCGGTTAACAAAAAAGGCAAATGCCTTACTTAATGTTGCTTTTAAACCCATAGTTAGTTGGTTTCGGCAATATCATCGTCTATATCCTGGTGGCTGTAAACCAATTTGCGGTAGGTTACTGCCAGGATGATGTTTACAATGGGGATAACCAAAATAAACCCGATAACGGTGAACGATGCTATCAGTATCAACGCTTCTACCACAATAAAAAGGATAAAATATTTTATAATATTACCTTTTATAAGGCTGAAGCTTTGCGCAACAGATTCGAACGGGCCGGATTGGTCGTCGACAATAAAGCAGGTACAAAGCGGGAAGTAAAAGAGCACAAAAAACTGCGAAACATAACCCACCATAATGCCCAACAAATTTTGCGTGATGCTTTCGTCCATCTTTTCGATGCTTTTAGACAGGAATACGGTTAAGGCGCTCATGGTGAGCAAAAGCGTAAGGTAACTGGCAACCATTTTTACGGTTGGTATAATATCCTTCATGCTTATCTCGTAGTAAGCACTATCCATCAATTTGAAGATCAGTTTATTAAACGCCAGGAAATTGTAGCTGATAATAACAAGCAGTATAAAAACACCTGCAACGCCTACCATCGAATCGTCTCTGAACAGGTATATCATAAACGCAACGATACCCATCACCAACAGCGACAAGGTAGAGTACACGCTAATAACCGCAAAATTCTTTCTAAGGATATCCCAGGAAGTTTTTAAGGTTTCTGCAACAGAAAATGGATGGTACATACTACGTTCTTAATATCTTTTTAACACTACCCGCTTCCAATAATCCTGTATAAAACCCAACCCATAAGCAGTAAGTTGGGTAAAGGCCGCTATAATGCTCAAAAATGCAATTTTTGCCGATTTGTTTTTCCACCACGAGTGAAAAAATATCAACATAATAATAAGAAGCAGCACAATATTGCACAGCCATGCCAAAGCGGGGCTAAGCAGGTTTGCCAATAGGGTAAATATAAGCCCAAGCGTAAACGCTGCCGGGAAAAAGTGCACAGCCTTTAACTGATCGGGAAAAAACTTGTAAACATTTATCCTGGCCCTGCCAAAAAAGTGGAGTTGTTTAAAAAACTTCACAAAATCTGTACGGCGCTTATGGTAAACAATGGCATCGGGTATAAGCCCTATTTTATACCCTAAGGAATGTATGCGGATGCTGTATTCGATATCCTCGCCCAGGCGGGTAATAATAAAACCGCCGGCATTTTCCCATACCTTGCGCGATATGCCCATATTAAAGCTGCGCGGATGAAACTGCCCGATACCCTTTTTATTGCCACGTATACCGCCCGTGGTGAAAGGAGAGGTCAT
This sequence comes from uncultured Mucilaginibacter sp., assembly GCA_965649995.1. Taxonomy (GTDB): domain Bacteria; phylum Bacteroidota; class Bacteroidia; order Sphingobacteriales; family Sphingobacteriaceae; genus Mucilaginibacter. Next base: position 645 of record CBFGNE010000390.1, on the reverse strand, counting down.
GCTATAGCTGATGGCTTTTTGGATAGGGGTAAAGGACGGATGGGCGCCATCGGGGCCACCATAAGCATCCAGCCAGTTTTTGCTTAGCGAAGTATTTACGATCTCTAAATAATTGTCGGGTATCAGGCAGTCCGAATCAAATATGATAAAGTAATCGCCTTTGGCCCGCTCAAACCCAAAATTGCGGGTAAAGCCCTGTCCTTCGTTTTGTTTCTCAAAATACTTTACATCAAGTTTATCCGCGTAGCTGTTTACAATATCGCCGGCACGGTGGGTAGATCCATCCTCAATAACCAATACCTCAAAAGCTTTATACGTTTGCAGGGTAAGCGTACCCAACAATTCGTCGATCTCCTGCGGGCGGTTATATAAAGGTATGATGATGGAGAAAAACATTTCTTAGCTGTGAGATGTGAGATTTGAGATGTGAGATAAAAGAATTACAAAAAGACCGGAAGCGAGTTTTGGCCTCCTATCTAAACGGATTGAGAGGCCGGGCGCAAATTCCTGTCTCATATCTAATATCTCAAATCTCATATCTAAATTGAATCCTCAATTTGATACTTATTGCGCTCGGGCGCGTTGCGCGAAACCAGTTCGGCAACAAAGCCGGTTAAAAACAGTTGCGAACCCAATATGATGGCA
>CBFGNE010000389.1:0-4649 GCA_965649995.1 uncultured Mucilaginibacter sp. | reverse complement strand
TGAAAAATGGGGTGGTTTTAAGCTGATTACCTGGTCAGCTGAACTTTAAATTATCAATCGTCATGCAGAAATTTTTTCAGCACCCCATCATAAAGGCGCTGCTTTGCTAAGCTGCTTTGCATTTCGTTTACCTGCCGCGTGGGATGCCGAAATAAATTCGGCAAGACGTTAAAAAATCAAATCTCTCAATAAAACAAACTCGTTGGTTCTATCTCTCCTTTATTCGATTCTCCAGGCTCTATCATGTAAATACGAAACGGCGTTTGCCTTACCCTGCTGCCGGGTGTTTGTACCGGTACCTGGTAAACATATTTTACTTTGAGTTTGTGTAGTCCTTTGGCCAGGGGCAGCATGTATTCGCTTTCGGTGATCTTTTCGCCATCTATAAAAAGCTGCGTATCGGTATAGGATGCCTGCGAGAAATTGTAACTACCATCTTCGGGGATATCAAAATAACCATCGTAAACCACTCCAAAATAAGGATTGTCCTTTTTAAAAGCCTCGGCATTTAATTTATCTGTTGTTGCCGAATCGGTTAGCGTTACATAATCTAATTGGTCGGGCGAGGTAAAGCGGCCCTTTACCAGCTTATATTTTAAGCCGGGCTTGCCCGTGGGGTAAACAGTGGCAGGCATCATTGTGCGGTTATACATCAGCACCCGCGTAGCGATACTGCGCCGGCCTGTCGGCGTGATAACACGGGCTTTAAATTCCCGTTTCTCGTTGGCAGGGATGGTAATGGTCACCGGCGACGTATATTCCAAATCCGTATCCAGTGGTTCGCGGCCGTTGAGGGTGTAGTAAATACGCGCACCGGGGACTACTGATTTTGGTGTGTAAGTAAATTTCGGGCCAAACAAAATGGTATCAATCACTGCCAGGGGCGTTGGCACACGGTAGTTGTAACCCATGTTTTCCAACCTGTCGAAATGGTTGGCAAGGCGCACATCGGCAAAGTTATCGTAGTTTTTGTTTTCGGGCCTGCTCCAGGCTACTTCAGCTAAAGCAAACAGCCTCGGCAGTATCTGGTACTGTAGTTTGGCCATCGTGGGGACGTACTCGGTCCACAGGTTGCCCTGGGTACCCATTACGTATTTTTGTTCTTCGGGAGTTAATTGCTTAGATACCGGATCGTAATCGTAAGTTTCCTTTAGCACCGCATACCTGCCGAATGATACCGGCTCCTGCGGCGAGCCACTCTGGTAATGGTCGAAATAATTACCTGTGGTTTGCGGCGTCATGATCACGTTGTGGTGTTGGCGTGCTGCCGCAATGCCGCCTTCTTCGCCCTGCCAGCTCATTACTACGGCGTTTGGCGCAAGCCCACCCTCTAATATTTCGTCCCAGCCAATTATGGTGCGGCCCTTGCTGTTGATGAATTTCTCCATCCGCTGGATGAAGTAGCTTTGCACTTCCTTCTCGTCCTTCAGCCCTTTTTCCTTCATCAGGTTTTGCACAAACGCAGACTCTTTCCAGGGCTGTTTATTGGCCTCATCGCCACCAACATGAATGTATTTACTTGGAAACAGCGCCATCACTTCGGTGAGCACATTTTCCAAAAAAGTAAAAGTTTCCTCGGTAGGGCAGTAGATGCCGTTGATGCTGCGCGCCGGGTTTTTCGGATCGGCAGGCTCGCAGCGCAATTCCGGGTAGGCACGCAGGGCCGCATCTGAGTGTGCAGGCATTTCAATTTCGGGGATAACGCTAATGAAGCGGTCGGCAGCAAATTTTACTACATCGCGGATCTCATCCTGCGTATAAAAACCACCATAGCTAAGGCTATCAGGCCAATCGCGGTTATTGCCGTACATAGTTTGCAGGCGGTAAGCGCCAACATCTGTTAGCTTCGGGTATTTTTTTATCTGGATGCGCCAGCCCTGCCCATCTACCAAATGCCAGTGGAAAGTGTTGAGCTTATAGGCTGCCAGCAATTCTATCACTTGTTTAACCTGGTCAACCGTAAAAAAGTGGCGCGATACATCCAGCATCATGCCACGGTAACCAAACCTGGGCGCGTCTTCAATAGTTACGCAAGGCAATCTTTCTGTAGGCGAAACCTCTGTGGCGAACAACTGCAACAGCGTTTGTATGCCATAAAATAGCCCTGCGCCCTTGCCGATAATGGTTATCTTTTTAGGCGTGATGGTAAGCTTATAGCCCTCCGCCGGCAACTTGTTAGCGCCAATGGATGTGAGCACCAACCTCCTTCCGCCGGTCGATCTTGCCTTCGGATTATACTTGGTAATCTTATTAAAATAGCGCCTATTATACCTCAAAAAGTTATCCAGCAATAAAACTGCTTTATCCTTTGGGTTGTCGGCTTTTATTTGTGTTGATTCATTAAACGGAAATACCCCAGCTGCTTTCTTTAACGATACAGGAGCGGGAATGATGCCCATATACGGGTCATCGGTGTTGGGTTGGGCTTGCGCAGTGTTGACTAATAGTGTCAACGTGACCATAGCGATAGTAGCAAATAAAAAGAGAGTTTTCTGAGCGGTATTGGCAATCATAAAATGTAGCAGCTGTGAGATAAGCTAAATTAATGATTAAAAGTACACTAACGCAACAGGGTAATGTAACCTGCTTGTGACGGCGTGTTTTTTACCCGTAGGTCTATAATATAATAGTACAGCCCGGCTGGAAGGGATTTGCCATTGTGCGTGCCGTCCCATGGTTTTTTGTAGCCGGTGGCGTGGTACACTGGTTGCCCGTACCTGTTGTAAATATCTACGCGGGCGTTGGGGTAATCGGAAAGGTATTTCACGTTCCACAGGTCATTTATACCATCGCCGTTTGGGCTGAAAGTATTGGGGACAACGATGCCTTTGGCCACGGTAACGGTTATGTCGGCATAGGTTTCGCAGCCGTTTGCTGGGATAACTGTGAGCCGGTAATTGGTGGTAACAGCAGGGTTGGCAACGGGGTTTCGGATGTTAGCATCGCTTAATCCTATAGCAGGCTCCCAGTGGTAACTGGTAATGTTACCGGTAACCGTTGGGTTAAGTTGAACTGGGTTATCGTCTGTTATGGCCAGGTTTTGGTTAACGGATATTTCGGGCTTATCTAATATCTGCGCTGTAAATTTCTCGCTGGGGACTGTTGCAGGGGTGGCGCAGCGTTGGCTGGTGGTAAGTTTGCAAAACACCTCATCGGTGTTTTTAAGAGTGTTGGTACTATAGGTTTCGCCTGTGGCAACGCGGATATCGTTCTTAAACCATTCGTAAAGCGGTGCCGAGCCTTTATTCCTGCCGGTAGCGATAAAACTGATAGTAGTCCCAGCGCATACTGGCGCCGAAGTGCTTGCAGCGATGCTGATAGCAGGCGTGACAACGGGCAATACCTCAACATCTATAGATGTGCTTGCCGTACAACCGGCGGCATTGGTAACCTTTACCGTGTACCTGCCGCTGGTGGTAAAGGTGTTTACGGCACTGTTTGGGTTGCTGCCGCCATCCCATAAATAAGTTGTGCCACCGCTGGCCGTAAGCGTCATACTCCCGCAGCTGCCGGCGGGGTCGCGGGAGATCTTGATGACGGGCGCACCTACGATTATGGTAATCGCAAAGTTGGTTGAACAACCCTGTTCGTCGGTTATGAAAACAGAATAATTGCCCGATTTTGTAAAAATGTTTTTGGCGCTATTTGGTGTTAAACCACCATCCCAGTGGTATGATATGCCGCCAAAGGCGGTTGCTTCAGAGGCATCGCAAGTTACAGGTTTGTAGCTCGCCTCAAACTTGAAGAGGCCAACGCTCATGTCGCGTGCCACCGTCGTACTGCAGCCTTCAGCATCGGTAACGGTAACCACCGCTTTGTACCGGCCTCTTTGTATGTAAGTATTTGTGGCACTGTTGGGCGTTAAGCCACCCTGCCACTGGTAAGATACACCTCCGCTTGCTGTAAGCGTGGCGGTGGTGCAATCGCTTATTACTTCGGTTATGTTTACTTTGGGGCCGCCTATGGTTACCGTTGCGGTAGCTTCTGCAGTACAGCCCTCGGCATTAGTTACCACTACTTTATAGGTGCCGCTTTGGTTAAATGTATTTGCTGCCGTTGTTGGGCTGCTTCCGCCGTCCCATAAATAGCTCGCTCCGCCGCTTGCCAATAGCGTAGTGCTCAGGCATCCACTGTTGCTACCGCTGATGGTAGCAACAGGCGGGCCTACCGTTACCGTTTGGGTTGCATACGCCTGGCAGCCGTTTTCGTAAGTTATTAATACGGAATATTTGCCGCTGGCAGTAAAAGTGTTTTCCTGACTGTTGGGTGTTGATCCTCCGCTCCATTTAAAGCTTTTACCGGCACTGGCGGTAAGTGTAACGCTTGAACAACCACTGGGGTTACCGCTAATAACCGCAGGTGGTGCGCCTCCATTGTCTATAGCTACGGCGCGCGTTGCATAGTTTGTGCAGCCCGAGGCGTCCTTTACGGCAACAATGTAAAGTCCGCTTTCGTGGACAGTGTTCGTAACCGAATTGGGCGAATCGCCGCCACTCCATTGATACGACGCGCCGTTTCCGCCGATAGCCTGTAGTGTTGTACTACCGCAGGTACTTGATGGAATATCTATCGTTACAGGCGAAGTTATCGGTTTTAAGCCCCAGGTAATGTTGGAATAATATTCTTCGCGGTTGGATTTTGTACTGATG
>CBFGNE010000388.1:0-4651 GCA_965649995.1 uncultured Mucilaginibacter sp. | reverse complement strand
TACTCGCAGCAACGTTTATCGGCAAAGCGATTACCTTACTTTTTTGGTTACCCTTAAACAAGCGCAGTTGCAGCTATCGCAAACCCGCCTGCAATACAAAACAGATTTCGCGACCCTTAATTATTTATCCGGAGTGGCCGATACCACTATTTTTGAAATAACTAAACCCAAACTTCAAAAGCCGGTAAACATTAACGACCGCAGTACAAGTATCTTTTTTAAACAGTTTCAATTGGATAGCATCCGGCTAAACAACAGTCGCAAACTGATAGAGTATAGCTACCGCCCCCGGCTTAGTTTTTTTGCAGATGGCGGCTACAATTCCGATTTGACCGCTCAGTATTATAAAAACTTCGGTACCAGCGTTGGCTTAAGGGTAAGCATGCCGCTGTACGATGGAGGGCAACGTAAGTTGCTTTATAAAAAACTTACCCTTGAGCAGGAAACCAGCCGGGGGTACAGAACTTTCTTTCAAAATCAATACACCCAGCAGATCAACCAGTTAAACCAGCAGATAGGCGAATACGATAAGCTGATCGCCGAGATAAACGACCAGTTTAAATTTTCTGAAAGCCTGATAAAAGTGGATACGAAATTGCTGCAAACCGGCGACCTGAAAATTGCCGACCTGATCCTGGCTGTTAACAATTACCTCACCATTAAAAACCTGCTCACCCAAAACACAATCAGCAGGCTGCAACTCATTAATCAACTTAACTACTGGAGCCGATAAGATGACAAGATGTAAAAAACCATTAGCCCTGTTTTTTTCCTGTTTGGTAATGGCCGTACTTTACTCCTGCGGAGGCGCAAAGCCAGCTGATGAAGAAGCGGCTGTAGAATCGCAAACACCTGTTGCGGTAACCTACATTGGCAACAGTGCACTGGCAGATACTATTGAATTAAACGCTACCTCATCGTTCTTGCAAAAGAATTTTGTAAGTGCAAACGCAATCGGCTACATCCAAAAGGTAAATATACAGCCAGGACACTATGTAGAAAAAGGGCAGCTGATGTTCACCCTTAAAACCAAGGAAGCGCAAAGCATCGGCAATACGATTAACGTACTGGATACTACATTTAAGTTCTCCGGTATGAATAACATCCGGGCATCCCGCAGCGGCTTTGTAACCCAATTACTGCACCAGGTTGGCGATTACGTGCAGGATGGCGAGCAACTGGCCATCATCAGCGACCGCGAAAGTTTTGCTTTTGTATTGCAATTGCCTTACGAATTAAGAAGCATCATCGCCCAAAACCAAAACATGATCCTCACCCTGCCGGACGGTGAGAGACTAAGCGGGCACATTGCCTCATTGATGCCATCGGTTGATACGCTTTCGCAAACCCAGGGTATTGTGATAAAAGTGAATAACAGCCACCCGATCCCTGAAAATTTGGTAGCTAAGGCACTTATCATTAAGGCTGCAAAAAGCAGCACGCCATCCTTACCAAAGTCAGCGGTGTTATCAAACGAAACGCAAAGTGAATTTTGGGTAATGAAGCTGATCAATGACACTACTGCGGTTAAGACGCCTGTAAAAAAAGGTATCGAATCGGGCGGGAAAATAGAGATCTTATCACCCGCATTTAACCCGACCGATCGTGTCGCGGTGACCGGCAATTATGGCCTGGCAGATACCGCCAGGGTTAAAATTGTAAAACCATGAATAGCCTAAACAACTTTTTCATCAGCCATAAAAAGCCTATTAGTCTGGTGCTTTTCATTATACTGCTGGGAGGCGGTTTTGCCTATTCGCGGCTGCAAACCTCTCTGTTCCCTGAAATTACTTTTCCAAAGATAAAGATCATTGCCGATGCCGGTTTACAGCCGGTGAATAAGATGATGGTTACGGTAACCAAACCCCTGGAGAACGCCGTTAAACAGGTACCTGATCTGCATTACGTACGCAGCACCACCAGCCGTGGCAGCTGCGAGATCTCAGCTTATATGAATTGGGATGCGGATATTGATCTTAGCCAGCAGCGTATTGAATCGCGCATAGCGCAGATCAAAAACCAACTGCCACCAGAGGCCAATGTTACGTTAGAGAAGATGAACCCGTCTATTCTGCCCGTTAGTGGTTATACATTGGAGAGCCATAACCTGTCGCCCATTGAATTAAAGCAGCTCGCTACCTACACAGTTAAGCCGTTCCTTTCTCAGGTTGATGGTGTGTCGGAGATCAGGGTAATCGGCGGTAAAACAAAAGAATACTGGCTGGTGCTGAATCGTCAAAAAATGAGTGCACTGGGCTTAACGCCTGATATGATCACCAATACGCTGGCCCAAACAGCGTTCATCAAGTCTAACGGTTACTTGTCGGATTTTAAAATGCTATACTTAACCGTTACGGATGCCAGCGTAAATACCAGTGAGCAATTGCAAAACCTGGTGGTGAGCAACAACCGTAAGCGCGTTATCCAGTTAAAAGATGTGGCAGAGATCCAGATAAACCCGGGCATTGAGTACACTAAGATAAACGCCAATGGGCATGAGGGCGTACTAATAGCGGTTATCAAGCAGCCTAACTCCAATCTCGTAGATCTTTCTGCCGCCATGACCACAAAAGTGGCCGAACTGCAAAAAACACTTCCCATGGGTGTTGTGATAAAACCATATTACGTACAGGCTGATTTTGTTAACGAATCAGTGAAAAGCGTAAGCGACAGTTTATGGATAGGTTTAGCATTGGCTATAATTGTGGCCATCATTTTTCTGCGGTCGTTAAAAGCAAGCGCAACTATTTTGATCACCATTCCGGTTACGCTGGGGCTAACGCTGATCATTTTGTATGCCGTTGGTTACACGCTAAATATCATGACGCTGGGCGCCATTGCGGCTGCCATCGGTTTAATTATTGATGATGCCATTGTGGTGGTGGAGCAGATCCATCGCACGCACGAGGAGCATCCTGAGGACCCAACTATAAAGCTTTTACAGCGGGCCATCAATTACCTGTTCCCAGCAATGGTGGGTTCGTCTATCAGCACTATTGTCATATTTATTCCTTTTTTGCTGATGACGGGCGTTGCCGGTGCTTACTTCAAGGTGATGACAGATACCATGATCATCACACTGGTATCTTCCTTTTTTGTAACATGGATAGGCTTGCCTGTCATATACCTGCTGCTCACCAAAAACTCGGAAGTTAACGCCGTCGGTAAAAAAGAAGAAGCGCACGAAGTGAAAAGACAACGCTGGGTATCCTTCTTTATCCTGCGCCCGTTCATGAGTATTGTTTTGATACTGGCACTTGGTGCAGTCATTGTGATTATTCCGGGCCGTTTAGAGACGGGTTTCCTGCCCGACATGGACGAGGGTAGTATTGTATTGGATTACACGTCGCCGCCCGGTACTTCATTAGAAGAAACCGACCGGATGCTGCGCGAGATCGAAAAAGTAATTATCAAAGAACCTGATGTAGCCGCCTACTCTCGCCGTACAGGTACGCAAATGGGTTTCTTTATCACCGAACCTAATACCGGCGATTACCTGATCCAGCTAAAAAAAGACCATAGTAAAACATCTGAAGAAGTGATCAGCGCCCTGCGTACCCACATCGAGGCGACACAACCGGCCTTACGAGTTGATTTTGGGCAGGTTATTGGCGACATGTTGGGTGACCTGATGACATCAACACAGCCTATTGAAATAAAAGTTTTTGGCGATGACCAGGCAAAGCTACAGGTGTTAGCTAAACAGGTAGCAGCCATCGTAACTGATGTAAAAGGAACTGCTGATGTATTTGACGGAATTGTCATCGCTGGACCATCTGTTGATATTGTGCCCGATTATGCTAAGCTTGCGCAATATAACATCACCCCAGCCGCTCTGCAAACACAGGTGCAGTCGGCTTTGGAAGGTAACGTCATCGGCAACCTGTTCGAGCGCGAACAGCAGTCGCCCATCCGTATGGTTTACCCGGGTAACCGCATGCAGGATGTAGGTGGTATCAAACGCCTGAGTTTATTTTTACCCGATGGCAGATTGATTCCCATCACACAATTAGCAAGCGTCAACCTGCGCGCCGGAGATGCCGAGGTAGAGCGGGAGAACCTGCAGGCTATGGCTGTTATCAGTGCGCGGTTAGAGAACAGTGACCTGGGCAGCGTTATACCCGCTATACAAAAAGGCATAGCCGGGAAAGTGAACCTGCCGCCCGGCTACCACGTGGAGTATGGTGGTGCCTATGCCGAACAACAACAATCATTCAAAGAGCTACTGATGATACTGGTTACGGCAAGCCTCCTGGTTTTTGGGGTGATCTTGTTCCTGTTTAAACAGTTCAGGATAGCCTTACTGATACTGGTGATAGCTGTTTTAGGCATCGGCGGCAGTTTGCTGGCCTTGTTCATGACCAATACACCACTTAACGTGGGCAGCTATACAGGGTTGATCATGATCGTGGGCATCATAGGTGAGAACGCCATCTTCACCTTTTGGCAGTTCCGCGAAAGCGCGCGCACAAGCAGCGTAGATGATGCTATTGTTTATTCGATATCAACCCGGCTTCGCCCTAAATTAATGACGGCTTTGGGCGCTATCATTGCTTTGATGCCTTTAGCATTGGGTATTGGGGCAGGCGCGCAATTGCACCAGCCATTAGCTATAGCGGTAATTGGTGGCTTTTTAGCTGCGCTGCCTTTG
>CBFGNE010000387.1:0-4653 GCA_965649995.1 uncultured Mucilaginibacter sp. | reverse complement strand
TACTTGGTAGTAAGTGCAGATCTGTTCAGCCATTCAGTTTTCAGGATACCATTACGCAAAAACCCGCTTCTTTTTACATGTTTGATGCCAGTATACAAAATTATGGCATGGCCAAGCCGGTGATAAAAGCACTATACAACACACCTTACCTCGATAATGCCTATCACCTGTCCGATTCGGTTCGTAAGCCGCTTAAATTTTCGTTTATCGGTTTCCCGGCAACGGCAGACCCGGACGGGTCTGTTATAAACCCCGATGGTAAAATACACCTTAAAGCCAGTATTGAGGCGCACGTACCCAACAGTAAAGAAGGCAACGTGACTATCGCGTTTGATAACCTGGTGCTTGATAATAACAATATACAGGCAACAACAGGCGCACCATTAGCTATACACCTGCAGGATTGGACGCTAAACATCGATAAGTGGACCATTGACCCCACGCTCGGTGGCATAAAATCAACCAGCGCAGTCGTAAAAACGGGCATTGTAGATATAAAAGCCAAAACCTTTAACCTGCGGCATAATTTATTTGTACTGAAAGATTTTGACGTAGAGCACATTACCCTGGGCGACGGGCTGGTCACGCTTGGTGGCATAGATACGGCTAATACGCACCTGTTGTTTGACGAAGCCTGCGGCAGCGACCATGGCGCACACTGGCGCTTCTCGGCAATAAGCCCAGGCAACGGTACTGTGGCTACTATCCCGCTGCCGGCGGTACCCGGCAAAATAGCTGCAACAACACTCAACGTAAATTACTTTCAACTCATTAGTTATAACAAAGAAAACATTGTGAGCCTCAACGGCAACCAAGCGGGCGTTAAACTGTACAACAATAGCAAATTCACCTACTACCCTACCTCTATCACCAGCGACAATAATGCATTTGCGTTAACGGGGACGGCAAATATAGACGTACCACGCGTAGGCAATATGGCCATGAACCTCATTTATACCAAAGCGGCTGGCTCGTTTAACATGAACCCAGGTAACTATGCCATTAATTTTGAGGGTAAGGGGTACGTACAGTATACCAGTTCTGCCGCGGGTATCATCACATCCTCAAACGGTAGTACAAGCATCCCGGGCACGGTACAGGAACCTGGTAAGATAAACCCTATCCCTTGCACACTTACTTTTGGCGACGATGCAGCGCAAAAAACCGGCGTAAAACTCGACAACTTTTTACTTCGGCTGGATGGTGATAATACACAGTCGCCTACGCCAAAGCCGGCCGCTACAAATCAATTGGGCCTGGCCATCGTATCATCCAATACCAACGGCATGTTTGTGCAGAATAACGACTGGGGAACGCTAAGCTTCTCCGGTGAGTTGCACGATCCTGCCTCGGGCGCACTGGTTAAAACAAACCCCACCTATAAATTTGAGGTGCTGGGCGAAATTACCGCCAGCGCAAACGATGTAAGCATGAGCCAGGCAACACCGCTGGGCGACCTTCAGATGGTATACGATTTTCCTACAAAAACCATGCGTGGCAGCCTGCATATGGTTGATGTTGGCTTTAGCGGTTATATATTAAATGGCGACGTAGAGGTAACCAACGCGCCCGATGGAATGCTTATAGTAGGTGCAGGGCAATTAAACACCAACCCTATCCCAAGCGGCTTTGGCACGTTTAATATCGGGCTGCTGATGGGTAACAAAAAGCCGTCGGATGTTAGCATTGGTATAGCTACGCAATACAGTAAAGCAGTAGAAAATGTATGCTGGCTGAAAGAGCGGGCAGACGATTTCAAAGGCTTTTTTGTGACGGGAGGTTACGACCTCATCAACATGCAAAAAGGCATCGACCTGGGCATTGCTTCGGCCTACTTTAACGCCATACTGGGCATAGAGGTATCTTTGGGTGCTGATTTTGGGAGCAAGGCAAGCCTGCTGGTTCTTGCAGGGGCACATGGCGAAGTAAATGCAGGTTTAGATGCCATTACCGGCACATCAATTTCTGGCGGCTTAAGCGCACACGTAACGGCGTACGGAACGTATGATCCAAAAATATCAGTAGCCGGCAATGCGGGTGTTGAGGTGCATTACAACATAAGCCAGTACATCCCATTCTTTGGTACAAAATCGGTTGGGGGCAGCATTGGTGCGGGAATTAACCTCACTTTAAACAAGGATGGCTCAAAAATGACGTGCAAATTTGGTGAGAACGGCGATGTGCCCAATTGCCCGCAAAACCACGATTTATAAAAAATAGCGATGATAACCATGCAAGCTTTTAAAATATTATACCGGGCATTAGCCGCAAGCGTGTTACTGGTGCTAAGCACCGGGTTTGCCCATGCGCAAACGCCACGCGCAGTGGCAGGGCCAAAAGGTATCTGGATAATCTGCGGTGATAAACTTCCTAAAAATTTCAGCTATAAGGTCTTCAGGCAAAAAGCCAATGCCGATTGGGTGGCCATTGCGAGTATAAAAATGCCTGCGTCGAAAGAAGAGGTACAGGGGAATATACTTAATATTAGCAGGCTCACCGGTTTTAATTTGCCGCCTTTGGCAAATGAGCGGTTAGAGGCCCTTTGGCAACGCATTATTCCTGCTACTGCAACCGATTCCCCTTTTGAAATTGAAAGTGATTTCACCCTGCGCGCTGCAATTGGCACCGCCTGGTACGATGCCACAGCCGACAGCCTCACAACATACAGCTACAAAGTGCAAATGCTTGATAAGAATGGCGAAGCCAAAGATATGATAACAGAGAAGGCAAGTTATCCCGGTAAAAAATTCGGCACTATCATTAAGCCCGCGCTCATCAAGCCATCCAAAGCAGGCATCTACGGCGAATTTGAGATAGCCACCCAGGATATCATGACGCGCTGCAAAATTTACCGCGGCTATTACTTGCACAGCGGTTACCAGGAAATTAGCGCGTCACCCCTCTTTGTCACCCGTAAAAAGGTACTTTACGTAACTTTTACCGATGATAGCGCTACTGATAAAGTGCCTTACACTTACATACTCGCCCCTATTGATGCTGCGGGCAACGCGGGTGAGCAATCGCCCGAATTAAGGGCTTTTAATGTTACCGAAAAAACCATCATCCCCTCAGTGACTAATTTCCGAACGCTATCTGTAACAGCTAAAAAAGCGATCAAGCTAAGCTGGCACCTGCCAAAAACACAACAGCTGGCTTCTGTAGACTTGTATAAGAGCGACGTTTACGATGGGAAATACCTTAAGATAGGCGCATTGGGCGCAGCCGATACCAGCTATATGGATTTTGATGTGCAGCCTATACATACGTATTATTACGCTATCAGGTTAACCGGCATTTATGAATCTTCGCCCATGTCGCCACGTACGCCGGGTATACTTAAAGCCAGCAATAAAAACGAATACCCGCCGCAAAATTTCAGGGTGGTGCAACGGGACAGGCAGGTAACGCTCATTTTCGATCGGGCCGAAAGTGATACACACGCGTATTACATCTATCGCGCCAACGGCCTTAAAACAAAAATGCAGCAAATTGGCCGGCCAATTATAAGCGATAGCAGCCGTATAACTTATACCGATACCCTGCCAATGGTAACCAAACCTACTGTATTTGTTTACGCTGTGGCGGATGAGAATACCTCTTATGCTATTAGCCCGCGCACTAAACCAATGTTTGTATATATATCCGGTTCCGGCATTCTCCCTATCCCCCATGATGTTTTGGTACGGAAGACCGATGCAGGAAAAATACAGGTAATATGGCCCGACCTGCGGAAAGAATTACGCACGATACTGGGTTACCGCTTATATAAACGAATGAGCAACGAGGGGAAAGATAAGCTGGTGATGCTATCCAAAACAATTATCCCTGCGGCCAGCAATAGCTATATTGATAGCGCAGAAGTGGAGGGTACGGCTTTCTACTCGGTACGCACGGTGAGCGAAGACGGCAGCACGCTCAGCAGCCCCAGCCTAGAATCGGGCATTACCATACACGCCGAGTTGCCTAATAACGTAGCCAATATCAAGGCCTTTGCATCAGGCAGTACTATCGAACTAAGCTGGAACAATCCATTGGGCCAGCCGATAAAAGCAATAAAAATTTACCGTGCACCCGAAGGGAAACCCTCGGTAGAAATTGCTACACTGGACGCAGGCAAAGAAGCATACAGCGATAAAGATGTAAAGGCAGGTGATATTTACTATTACACCTTCGTTGTGGAGGACAGCAATGGCAATAAAAGTGATGTTACGGAACCTTTAGGGATTCACCTGTAAAAAACAATTGGTGCTTACCGTATCAGCAGTTTTTTAAAGCTCAAACTATCGCCTTTAAAAACATTAAAATCTACCGCGTGGTTAATACCGTTTACGCGTGCTTTATCCGAGTGTTGCCAAAAACGCCAGGTGGTGTTGCCATCCATTTTTAACCGCGATTGGTAATAGTGCGCTATCCACAGCGGGTAACTATCAAAATAGCCATCCAGGTAGTCCTTATAAAAGCTGATGCTGGTATAAATAATTGGTTTTGTGCCGGTTTTGGTTTCTATGTGCTTTAAAAATGCTTTCAGTTCCTTTCGCATGGCCTCGGGCGACGTGCCATCCTGCACCTCGATATCGCAGACAGCGGGCAGGTCGCCGCGCTCCATGGTTACAGTTTGAAGGAAGAAACGCGCCTGCCAAAGCCCGATTTTCT
>CBFGNE010000386.1:0-4656 GCA_965649995.1 uncultured Mucilaginibacter sp. | reverse complement strand
AGATTTTTTCACTTCGTTCAAGAGATAGTTCTCGTCGCTGCGCTTTCCTCGAAATGACAATGGGGTTTGATGGTAAACGATTACTCCTCCATCATCTTCATCGCTTCTTTCGCCGCAATCTGTCCGGAAATCAAGGCCGGCGGCACGCCCGGTCCGGGCACGGTTAATTGCCCGGTGTACAGCATATTCTTGATATGCTTTGCCCGCATGGCGGGTTTAAAAAAAGCTGTCTGTGCTAAAGTATTGGCCAGTCCATAGGCATTGCCTTTAAACGAATGGTAATCTGCCTTAAAATCTTCCATGGCGTAGCTGCGTTTCACGATGATGGAATCGCGGAGCGGCTGACCGGTTACTTTTTCAAATCTATCTACCATAATATCAAAATACTGCTCACGCAGTGCTTCGCTGTCCTCTAATCCCGGTGCAAGGGGCATTAAAAAGAAAAGGTTCTCGCATCCTTCGGGCGCAGCATCAGGGTCGGTTTTAGAGGTGCAGCAAACGTAAAATAAGGGCTTGCTTGGCCATTGCGGATCGGTGTAGATCTCTTTGGCATGCTGCTCAAAATCCTCGTCAAAAAACAAATTATGGTGCTGTATCCGGGGGATCTTTTTATTGGTGCCGATGTAAAACAACAAACTGGACGGCGACATGGTCCGGGTATCCCAATACTTTTCGGTGTAATTGCGGTACGGCTTATCTATTAGGTGCTGGTCGGTATGCTCGTAATCGGCACCGGTTATTACAAAATCAGCTTTAAAATTGCCCTGCGTGGTTTGGATGCTGCTTACCTGTTTATCGGCAACCTCTATTTTGGTGACCTCCGTATCCAGCTTGATATCTACGCCGTAACTTTCAGCAATAGTTACCATCGCTTTTACAATTTCGTTCATGCCGCCCATGGGGTACCAGGTGCCGAGGGCCAGGTCGGCATAATTCATCATGCTGTACATAGCGGGTGTATCTTTTGGCCGCGCTCCTAAAAACAATACCGGGAACTCCAAAAGCTTGATGAGTTTTGGGTTTTTAAAATACTTGCGTACATGGCTACTCATGCTGGTAAGCAACTGCATGCTCATGCTCTTACGGATGAGGTTAAAGTCGATGAACTCGGTAATAGAATGCGACGGCCTAAAAACATATTCGCCCATACCCACTTTGTATTTGTAGGCTGCCTGCTCCAAAAATAATTTAAGCCCCGCGCTGCTACCCGGCTCTATGCTCTCGAAAAGCGTTCCCAAGTCACTCATATTGGCCGGGACATCCAAAATATCATCCTCGCCATAATAAACCCGGTAACCCGGGTCGAGGCGTTTTAACTCATAGAAATCAGACGGATTTTTACCGAAAAGGGCATAAAAGTTTTCGAAAACGTCGGGCATCCAATACCAGCTTGGGCCCATATCAAATTTAAAACCATCCTTGTCCCAAACCCGGGCACGGCCGCCCGGCTGATCGTTCTTCTCTAAAACGGTAATTTTATAGCCCTCTTTTGCCAGCACACATGCCGATGCCAGCCCCGCAAAACCTGCTCCGATTACAATTACTTGCTTATCTTTCATTCAATTTCAAATGTAAACATTAGTATTGGCGCAAAAACAATACGGCGGCGGTTTTGTACATTTGGCGTAACAACAATTGTAAATGAATTTGTTCAACGAAACGTGCTTCGAATGCAGTAAATTGATTACCGAAAAGTATAGCACTTCGTTTAGCCTGGGTATTAAAGCTTTCGAAAAGCAATTAAGGTACCCGGTATATGCCATTTACGGCTTTGTGCGTTATGCGGATGAGGTTGTAGACACTTTTTATGATTACGACCAGCGCCAGCTCATCAACGATTTCCGCGAAGAAACTTTTAAAGCCATCGAACGCGGCATTAGCACAAACCCGGTACTCCACTCATTTCAACAAGTGGTTAACCAATACGGAATTGAAACGGAACTGATAGACGCTTTCCTCACCTCCATGAAAATGGACCTGGATAAAACCGAGTACGATAAGGATGGCTACAAAGTGTATATCTACGGTTCGGCAGAAGTTGTTGGGCTGATGTGCCTCCGCGTATTTTGCGAAAACGACAGGAATTTATACGATAAATTGGTGCCAAAAGCGCGTAGCCTTGGCTCGGCCTTCCAAAAAGTAAACTTTTTGAGGGATATCAAGTCCGATTATGAGGAGCGTGGCCGTACCTATTTCCCCGGGGTTGATTTTAACAACTTTACCAGGCACGACAAAAGTATTATAGAAACAGATATTAAAAAGGATTTCGATGATGCCCTCGCAGGCATAAAACAACTGCCAAAAGCTGCCCGCCTGGGCGTGTACATAGCCTATGTTTACTACTTGCAGCTGTTTAAAAAGATACGCCACACGCCGGCGGGGGTGATTATGCTGAAACGGATACGCATATCCGATTCGCGCAAGTTGAGCCTGTTCATAAAGGCCCGGCTGCACCAAAAATTGAATTTGATATAATTATTTACCGATGCTGTGTTATCTTAAATATCCCAAATGCTTGCTCTTAACCGTATTGGCGGGCCTGTTTATGTCCTTCACTTTACTGCCAAAGGACGATGGTACCTCGCCCGATCTGCATGTGATACGCAAGCAATTGATTACCGCACTCGAAAGCAAAAAAACAACTGATTCTCTTTATAACATCCTGTCTGCCTTAAAAAATCGCCCGGCTATCATTAACGGATATATCGGCACACTGGAAGCTTTAAAAGCAAAGCACGCCTGGAACCCGTACTACAAAATAAAACACCTTAATAACTCTGAAAAGACCTTTAAAGGTGCTGTGGCTGCCGACCCACACAACATCGAGATCCGTTTTATGCGTTTTTCCATTGAGCACAATGTGCCCAAATTTTTGGGTTACACCAAAAACCTGGTCGACGATAAATTAGAGATGATCAAACAGATCGATGCCAAATACTATGCTTCGGCGGATAATAAACTGGTGAAAACTATTATCCGGTTTCTGCTCGATTCTAAACGCTGCACAACAGCCGAGCAGAAAAACCTCACTCAACACTTAGCAGCACTTTAGCGTGAAATATACCTACCTCATCATCAACCTGCTTACGATTATTTTCCCGGTGGCCCTGTCGTTTGATAAGCGCGTGGCTTTCGCCAAAAGTTGGAAATACCTATGGCCTGGCATGGCCATTACCGGGGTGGTGTTTTTGTTTTGGGATGTGCTGTTCACCGTTTATGGCGTTTGGAGTTTTAACGATCAATATATCACCGGTATCAAATTCATAGGCTTGCCGCTGGAGGAGATACTCTTCTTTTTAACTGTTCCCTTTGCCTGTGTATTTATTTTTGCCTGCCTCAATTATTATGTAAAATGGCAGCCGG
Organism: uncultured Mucilaginibacter sp.; assembly: GCA_965649995.1. Classification (GTDB taxonomy): domain Bacteria; phylum Bacteroidota; class Bacteroidia; order Sphingobacteriales; family Sphingobacteriaceae; genus Mucilaginibacter. Next base: position 1,293 of record CBFGNE010000386.1, on the reverse strand, counting down.
GCGTTTTGCTTACGCGAATGGTATCCAACCTGCTAATTGGTGCCTCGGTAGCTATGTTCGCCTTTAATTACACCCGTTTATACACGGCGGTAACATTTGGTTTATTAATTATTTTGTTGATTTTGCTTGTGTATATTTTAAAAGGGGAATGGTTGGGCCGGTTCTATATGGCTTTTGTGGCCTCGCTTATCCCCTTTTACATCGTGAACGGTATTTTAACGGCCTGGCCTGTGGTGATGTACAACGATGCGCAAAATATGGGCATCCGGGTGGGGACTATTCCTTTTGAGGACCATTTTTACAGTATGGCACTGCTGCTAATGAACGTTGCCTTTTTCGAATATTTTAAAACCCGGAAAACCGCATGAGCGAACTGCCTGTCTATACAAAATCTCAACTTGCGCTGCGCAACGGGCAGGACAAGCCCGAAATATGGGTAGCCCTAAAAGGAATTATCTATGATGTAACCGAAAGCCGCCTGTGGCGCAACGGCAAACACTACGAACACTGGGCCGGGCAGGACTTAACAGAGGAACTGGCCGATGCTCCGCATACGGAGGCTGTTTTTGAGAAATTTAAAGTGGTGGGGAAGTTGAGGTAGCCCCTCAGCCAATCTCGCTATCGTCCTTGCGAGGAGCGTCTGGGCGTAATAGCGCGGTGGTTGCCGCGCTTCGCTCGCAATGACGAGATGGAGAACAAACAAAAAAAAACCTGCCATAAAGCAGGTTTTTCTTATATATATGTTGAATTACTTACTTAGTTTTCTGCGTAGATAGGTTTTGCAATACCGTTATCGTAAGCTTTTAAGTTTTTCTTCAGCAGCTTGCGGGCTACGTGGATACGGGTTTTAACTGTACCTATTGGTATGGTTAAATGGTCGGCAATCTCGTGGTATTTGTGTCCTTCAAAATACATGGTGAAGGGTACATAATAATCTGCAGGCAGGCGGTCTAAAGCGCGTTTGATGTCGTCCATCACAAATTTAGCTTCGCCCTGGTTTTTTGTTGAACTGAATACGAGGTTTGGCGAAGAGATCTCGTCGCTCTTGGTAACAAAAGTGCTCATTTTAACAAAACGGCGGTAGTTGTTGATGAAGGTATTTTTCATGATGGTGTATAACCAGCCTTTCAAATTCGTGCCTTCTTTAAACTTATTGTAATAAGTTATGGCTTTCAACATTGTATCCTGAACAAGGTCGTTAGCATCGTCTGCGTCGTGTGTGAAGTGTAAGGCGTATGACCTTAATGAACTTGCTTGACGTAATACCAGGGTGTTAAACTCAATCTTTGTCAT
>CBFGNE010000385.1:0-4661 GCA_965649995.1 uncultured Mucilaginibacter sp. | reverse complement strand
CTGCAATAAGCGTGGCAATAAAGGTTAACAGTACAGATTCTGCAAAGAACATCATAATCAGCTGGCTCCTGTCAGATCCGATCACCTTGCGTACGCCAATCTCTTTTATCCGGATAGATGAGCGTGCCGTAGCCAAGTTTACGTAGTTAATTACAGCAATGATAAGGATAAGTAAAGCGGTGATGGTAAACACGTATACGTAGGTGATATTGCCGTTTGCACCTAACTCATAACCTAAATTGGAGTGCAGGTGAATGGAAGTTAACGGTTGCAATTCCATCCTAAATTTCATTTCGCCAAGGTCGTTCTTCAGGTATTTATCATAAAATTTATCGCTGCCGGCTTCTATAATTTTATTATCTTCTTCATTTTTTAACAACACATAAGTATAAATGCTTGAGTTTCCCCAAGGAGCGGTATAACCAACCGGCAAAGAACGCAAGGCTTTAAAAATAAAGTGGGAGTTAACAGGCACGTCGGCAATTACACCTGTAACATTGTTTGCAGTGCCTTCTATTGATATGGTTTTATTTAAGGCCGATTCTGTATCACCAAAAAGTGCTTCGGCAAGGGTTCTGGTTAATACAATGCTTTCCGGTTTGCTTAAAGCGGTTTCTGCATCGCCCTGTAAAAATTGGTAGCTAAATATTTTGAAGATGGCATTGTCCGTAAACATCATGCTGCCTTCGTTAATAGTTTTATCGCCAACGGTTATTCTACCACCGCCTTCGGCATCAATCCTTGCAGTTTCTACCACCTGCGGAAAATCCGATTTTAAAGCAGGCCCATAGGGTGGTGAGGTAACTGCAAAATCAAATTTACCGCCGTTCCATATAGCATGTTGGGTTACACGAAAAACGCAATCAGCTTTGGTGTTGTAGCGGTCATAACTCAATTCGTCGGTTACATATAAGGCTATCAGCCAAAAAGCAGCTATACCAACCGCAAGGCCAAAAATATTGATGAACGAAAAAGCTTTGTGCTTTTTAAGGTTCCTCCAGGCTATTTTAAAGTAATTCCGCAGCATGTTCTATTTGTTTGGTATAGCATAGTAAAAGACATACCAAACATACAAAATACTGTTTATAAGCAAGTTATGTTATATTCGAAATTAAATCCTGTACGCATGTGTTACAATGCGGTGTTCGGTTATGATACAGGTTCAGAACGCTGGTTCCTATAAATGTCCGAAATTTTATTGTAACCTGATGCTGGCTTCTTTACCAGAATATTTGATCGCTCGTCGAATTAAAAAAATTGTTTGCAAAAAAAAGCCCCTAAAAAGGGGCTTTTAAACTTAGTGCGGAAGAAGGGACTCGAACCCCCACGCCTCGCGGCGCCAGATCCTAAGTCTGGTGCGGCTACCAATTACGCCACTTCCGCGTTTGGTTTTTTAGAGTGGGCAAAGATAGTTTTTATTGCTAAATATTAAAGCACATTTTTTCTTTTTTAGCTATCTACCTCATTTTGTTAGCTTTTAAATTATCGCGAGGCTTTCAAGCAGCCGGCTAAAGTATCCGGGCGCCTCCAGTAAACGGCTGCCATACCACGAAAACATCTCCCCATCAACCAAAATTACTTTTGCATTTGGCAGTAAAGCTTTAAGTTCTGCAACGTGTTTTTGAACAAAGGGATACGGCTCAGATGATAGCAACACCAATTCAGGATCGAGCACTATCAATTCGTCGGCCGTTATTTCGGGGTAACGGCATTTGTTAAGTACATTTTTTAAACCACATAGCTTCATCATGCTATCTATAAAGGTACCTTCGCAGGCAGCCATATAAGGTTTGCGCCAAATAAAGTAGACTGTGCGCAGTCCTGCTTTCGGTTTTAGTAAAGCATCAAAGCGTTTTTGAATATTCTTGTTGATCTGTAAAGCTGCTTCTGCCCTACCCGTTATCTCGCCAATGCCGTGTATCATTTGCAATGCGCTCGGCAAATCGCAGATATCGCTTACCCAAACCGGGTAATGCCTCATCAGTTCCTCTACCTGGCTTTGCTCGTTTTCTTCCTTATTAGCGATTATAAGATCGGGCTGCAATTGGAGTATGGCCGCCAGATTCAGTTGCTTGGTGCCGCCTATTTTGGCTTTGTTGCCAACCTTGTCTGCCGGGTGTACGCAAAACTTTGTTACGCCTACAACTTCGGCATCCAAACCCATAAAAAATAATAGTTCCGTTTGCGACGGAACTATCGATATTATTCTTTTTGAAAAAGGCGGTGCAACAACCTCCCGCTTAAGCTGATCTTTAAATACGGGCATATTTTTACTTACCCTTGCCCTGCACCATCACCTTTACTGTTTTGAGGATGATGTTAAGATCGGAGTTAAGGCTTATATTTTGCAGGTATAAAAGATCATAACGCACGCGGTCGCACATCTGGTCAACGTTTTCGGCATAACCGTAATGAACTTGCCCTATAGAGGTTAACCCCGGTTTTACACGCAGCAACCGTTTGTAGCTGGGGGTCTTTTCCACAATCTGCTCAATATAGTACTGGCGTTCTGGCCTTGGCCCTACTACCGACATATCACCCTTTAGTACATTCCAAAACTGTGGAAGCTCGTCTAAACGGGTTCTGCGCATGATCATCCCCCATTTTGTGATACGTGGGTCGTTATCTTTAGAAAGTTGCGGCCCTGCTAATTCAGCATTAACGCGCATACTACGGAATTTATATATATAAAAAGGTTTCTCATCTTTCCCGATACGTTCCTGCCGGAAAAAAGCTGGCCCTTTTGAAGTAAGCTTTGTTACAATGTAAAGCACAAAAAATACGGGTGCACCGGTTACCATTACTATAGAAGAGAAAAAGATGTCAAAGCTCCTTTTTAATATGCGGATTTTGAGACCTATCTCAGGATGCGAATTTAAATGCAATACTGGTACATTATCATAGTTAACAAGGTGCGCGTAATTATTGCTGAGAATAAGGTCTGATACAACTTTTATCTTTATCAGGTAACTATCCCCCATTTTAACCAGCCTGCTTAATAACACCGGATTCATTTGTTTGTAACAGATGAATATTTCGCTTGGCTCCTTTTCGATCAGCGTTTGTACTAATGCATCTTCAGACATGGCAGCCATTTCCTCTTCTGATATAAAATCGCTCAGGTCGTATCCGTATTCGGGGTGCTGGGTGAAAGATTTCACCAGACGCTCGGCTATATTTTTATCGCCGATAATTACAATTTGGCGGTGATTGTACCCTTTTTTACGAATATAGTCCAGAAAAAAGAACAGTAGCGAGCGTTGTACCACCACAAAGGCAAAGAACAAACTGTAGCTCAGCATCACCTCGGCCCTTGAGATGTTGCTTATTTTAAAGAAATAAATAATAGAAAAAACGCAAAGCAAGTGGTAAATAAGGGTCAACAAAAACTTGTTGATATTATCCCTTAACAACAACGGCCTAAACACATAGAAGCTTCTTGATAACGCTGAAACCACCACCCAGGCAATATTCACCAATAAAATAAAGGTGAGCGATGTATCCCCAGGGCGAAAGGTATTAAATTTGATGAAGTGCGAATTGTATAATGCAAGATTAAGCAGCAGTAAGTCACTCAGAAAAACAAACCCCGGAAGGTGCTTAGAGTATCGTGTTGTCATAGATGTTTATCTTGGTAAGATGTAGCAAAAATAGCGATTTTATAACAAATTATTACAAAAATCGACTTGGTTAATAATTGTTAACAATAATATTACCAAAATAATGCCAAAATCTCAACCGCCGCTATTCTATGTTACGCATTCACTTTAACAGATGCTACACCTAAAGGAAATTAAACTGCCATTAAAATGCATCATCTACCGCGCCGCAGATAATATGGCCAATAAGGATGTGCATTTCCTGCACACGGGCTGTAACGTTAGCAGGAATAACGATGTTTATATCGCAGCAATTGTTCATTTCACCGCCATCGCGGCCTGATAAGCCAATGGTTTTACACCCTGCTTCTTTGCCTTTTAAAAGTGCCTTTACAACGTTGGGGCTGTTGCCACTGGTTGAGATGCCTATCAATACATCGCCGGCAACAGCAAGCCCTTCTACCTGGCGCTCGAAGACCCGGTCGAAACCGTAGTCGTTAGCTATGGCCGTCAGCGCAGATGTATCGGTAGTAAGCGCTATGGCAGGTAACGAGCGGCGCTCTTTTACAAACCTTCCGGTAAACTCCGCGGCTATATGCTGCGCATCTGCAGCACTGCCGCCGTTACCAAACAGCAATACTTTTTTGCCGCTTTTGCTGCAGGCCACTACTATTTCACAGGCTTTGGCAATATCGCCCTGTAGTTGTGCCAGCGTGTTTTTTGCTACAGCTATGTGTTCTTCAAAAAGCGAAGTGATATATTGTTCCATCTTAATAAAATGCTTGTTTTGATAAATAGTTCCTCACGTAATCGTCTACCCCTTCTTCCAGCGTGAAAAATTTATAGTTGTAGCCGGCGGCATGCAGTTTTTGCATGTTTGCCTCAGTAAAATATTGGTATTTGTCGCGGATATCTATAGGCATATCTATAAACTCCACCACGATTTCTTTATCAAGCCCGTTAAAAGTTGCGGCAACCAGGTCGTAAAAGCTGCGTGCCTCGCCGGTACCTAAGTTATAAAGCCCGTTTTGAGCGGCGGGCCATGCGCCATCTACCATGTTT
>CBFGNE010000384.1:0-4672 GCA_965649995.1 uncultured Mucilaginibacter sp. | reverse complement strand
CCCGTACCGTTTAGCCACCTGGCCAATAACAATCAGCTTATCGGGCGTTATTTCTCCGCCGGGGATGCGCGGCACTACAGAATACGTACCACCTTTTTGGATATTGGCCAAAAAGCGGTCGTTACTATCCTGTATCACCTCTTGTTTAACAATTACATCGTTCCAAAGGCTGGAGAGGATACTGGCTACAACGGGCTTACAAACTTCGCAGCCATCGCCTTTACCATAATGATCAAGCACCAGGTCGTAATTCTTCAGGCCATTTATCTTCACAAGGTCAAAAAGCTCCTGGCGCGAATAATCAAAATGCTCGCACACTACATTCTTGATGTATTGCCCGTTAGCCTTCATGGTGCCAGCTATTAGGTCTTTCACCAATGGCACACAGCCCCCGCAACCGGTACCGGCTTTGGTGCATTTTTTCATGCCATCCATATTGGTGATACCTTGCTCATTCACGGCACCGCAAATGGCGGCTTTGGTAACGGCTTCACACGAACAAATAAGTGCATCATCGGGCAGGTTCATTACACCCGCACCTTCGCTCGCCGCGCCCCCGCGCGAACCCAGGATGAGGTCCTCCGGATCGGGCGGGAGCACTATTTTATTATTTACGGTTTGCAGCAGCATGTTATAAGCTTCTGCTTCGCCAATTAATATACCTCCTAAAAGCTGCTTGCCATCGTTACTGATGTTAATGCGTTTATAAATACCTTTGTGCGTATCCTCAAACAATATGGTACGGCAGTCGGGCTCAGTAATAAATGCATCTCCAAAGCTCGCCACATCAACACCTATTAACTTTAGCTTGGTGCTCATATCGTATCCGTAGAACGATTTATCGGCTTCGGTTAAGTGCGCGGCAACAATATCCGCCATTTCGTAACCTGGTGCAACCAGCCCGTATATCATACCCTCGTAAAGGGCACATTCGCCGATAGCATAAATATGCTCGTCGCTGGTTTGCATTTTTTCATTAACAATGATTCCGCCGCGGGTACCTACCTGCAAGCCAGCAAGCTTTGCAAGCTCATCGCGCGGGCGTATACCAGCCGATATTACCAACATATCAACCGGCAGCAGGCTATCATCATTAAAACGCAGAGCATCTATCTTTTTACCGCCTACTATTGCGGCGGTGCTTTTATTTAAATGGATGTGCAGGCCCAGCTGGTTAAGTTTCAACTGCAGCATACTACTGCCTGCCGAATCTATTTGCCTCGGCATCAGCCTCGGCGCAAACTCAATTACATGCGGCTCGGCAATCCCCAGGTCCATCAATGCTTTGGCAGCCTCAAGCCCTAACAGCCCACCGCCCATTACCGCGCCAGATTTTGCTGTGGCAGCGCATGCCTTTATCAGCTCCAGGTCTTCTATGGTACGGTAAACAAATACGCCTTCTTTTTCTATCCCCGGGATATCGGGTACAAAGGCAGAGGAGCCCGTTGCCAAAACCAGGTAATCGTAATGCAGGGTTACGCCTTTTAAAGAGTGGATGGTTTTTTGAGCGCGGTTAATTTCCTGGATAGGGTCGCCCAGGTGCAGCGTGATGCCATTATCAGCATACCACGAGTGGGTGGAGAGCGAAAGATCATCGGCAGATTTGCCGTTGAAGTATTCGCTAAGGTGCACCCTATCGTAAGCGTGGCGTGGCTCTTCGCCAAAAACAATTATCCGGAACTGTGATGAACGGGCCAATAGTTTTTCGCAAAACTTGTAGCCTACCATTCCGTTACCTGCAACAATAATAGTTGGTTTTGACATTGTTGTATTTTTTAAGTGTTAAAGCAATTTATTAGGACTAAATACATCAAACTGCGACCTTAAATGCATTTACATCACAATTATAACTCAAATAAACATTAAAAAGAAATAAAAAGTCAAATTTTTATTAAATAAATAATACAATTTACCTTTTTTATTCATAATTTAGAGCATTAAATATAGTTTATATCATTTTTTTAAGCATTTTAATTGTATTTTTGATATAAATAGGCTCAAAACACACTTATTGATTAATAAAAAGTGATTTTTTACCAGTAAATTTTAATAAAATGCAAAATAAACCATCAAAACCAGAATTATTTGTGTTAGGAGCCGGCCCGGGCGACCCAGACCTGATAACGGTAAAAGGTTATAAGATACTGCAGCAGGCCAACGTGGTATTATACGATAACCTGGCAAATACCGAATTGCTGGCCCTTTGCCGCGAAGATTGCGAAAAGGTTTATGTAGGGAAACGCCCCTATGGCGATTACACCCCGCAGGAAAACATCCACGAACTGATACGCCACTACGCCTTTACTAAAGGCATGGTAGTAAGGTTAAAGGGTGGCGATCCGTTCATCTTCGGGCGTGGTTTCGAAGAGATCATTTACGCGCGGCAGCACGGCATTAAAACGCATTTTATCCCGGGTATTACCAGTATGCAGGCATCCGGTTTTGAGGATATCCCCCTCACCCACCGCTCGGTAAGCGAGAGCGTGTGGATGATAACCGGCACCAAAAAGGATGGCAAACTATCGGCCGACCTTAAACTGGCCATGCAAAGTAACGCCACCGTAGTTATATATATGGGCATGAAAAAACTGGCTGAAATATCTAAAAGCTACGTAGATGCAGGTTTTGGGAACACCCCGGCTGCTATTATCCAGCATGCATCGTTGCCTAACCAGCGAAGCGCCGTTGGCATGGCCCGCAATCTGGAGTGGCTGGCAGAGCAGCATAAATTAACCTACCCCGCCATCATTATTATAGGCGATGTGGTAACCGTACAAACGCAAGAAATATTATGTTATGAAGATAAGGATAAAGGGCAATTCGCTGAGGTACAGGCTTACTAAGAGCGATGTGGCCAACCTTGCTGCCAATGGCTTTGTAGAAGAAAGCACCAACTTTGGCGCACAAATTTTTAAGTATGCCTTGCGTCGCGGCATGGTTAACTCACTGTCGGCCAGCTTTGAAGACAATACCATCACCATACACATGCCCGACCAAATGATACAGGAATGGGTACATACCGGCCGCGTTGGCTTCGAACACACCAGTGGCGCCATGTATTTATTGGTAGAGAAGGATTTTGTTTGCCTTGATAACGTGGCCGAAGACCAGGCCGACAACTACCCCAACCCATCATTGTGCTAACCGGCCCGCGATAAACCTATACCAGGACTAACTGTACGAATCGTACAGTTCGTACAGTTCGTACAGTCTCCGTACAGTTTCGCACAATTTCGTACAGTTTCGTACAAATCCGTACAGTTTCGCACAACTTCGTACAGCTAAATGGTGGTTTGCGAAAATCTGCGTTTTTCTTTGATTTTCTGTGGTTTTTCGGGGTAATAACGTTAAAAAAAGGATTGTTTAAAAAATGTGGTTTTTTGACGGGTTTTGCCATTTTGGGCCGCCGCTGATGGCAGCTTATTTTTGTAGCTTCGTTAACCGTAATGCTAAACCATCCCGTTATGCCCGCCAAAAAACCCAAACTCGCCGAGATAAAAACCAAGCCGACCCAGGTTAGCATACTTGAATTTATTAATGGGCTGCCTGATGAGCAGAAACGCCGCGACAGCCTGGTGCTGCTGGACACGATGCAGCAGGCCAGTGGCGAAGCGCCGGTGCTATGGAGCAATTCCATTGTGGGGTTTGGCTTGAAACGCTATGAAAGCCCTACCAGCGGGCGGCAGGTGGACTGGTTCCTGATGGGCTTTGCCCCGCGCAAGGCGAATTTGACCATCTACCTGATAGACCTGCGCCGGCACGAAGCCGCCCTGCAAAAGCTGGGCAAGCATAAAACAGGCGGCGGTTGTTTGTATTTGAATAAACTGGCTGATGTGGACCTGGAGGTACTAAAAGGGATGATAGCGGGGGCACTAATAACAGGCACCTAAACGGGGGTGTAGAATGTTTTCTATTCCGCCCATCCGGGCGTCCACGCCCGGATGCTAAATTTTAAGCGTCCACACTTACGAAGACGCCTGACTCAGGATAAATCGACGAGCCGGGTTTATTTGCGGTTTATTTGTGATGTGATAGTCCTATCAGTGATCTTATCATCGTCCGCAAGCAAAAATGCCTTCGACAGTATAACCGACAGCCCGGCATCGCCTTCAAAGGGCAGGAAAACATTTTCGGTTTGGTTCTTTTGGCTGCGGTCGGGAACTATGCACAAGTATTGGTCGTTAGGTTCCATCAAAATATTGGTACTGCCTATATGAATTTTATACGTCCGCAGTTTCCCCTTTACCACAACAAATTTATCCTTTATCTCGGCCACCTTATTTATTTTGAGGCGGGGCAACAAGCCGGTTAGTATTTCCTTACGCGTTTTTGCAACCTCGGTAAGGTCGCCGAATGAATAGGATTGCCAATAATTATTAAAAGCCGGCAGCCCGCCCGAATCTTGCCAGGCGGGGTCGTTGCCCACGCTGGCAACACCAACAAACAAATCTACATCGCGCAGCACTTCAGACAGGACCAGCGCAGGGACATCTATGAGGTCGATAACAGCACTGTTGGTGTTATTGGTAAACCTCACCTGGTCGGTAGTTACATAGTTCCAAATACCGGTTTCGCTTAAAGCATCGTCGGCATTCACCTCATTAACCCAATATTGTGCCTTTAAACCGTATTCGGGCAAATTAATTTCCGCAATGCCATGCTCAACCCCGTT